>JASLEQ010000367.1 GCA_030151135.1 Candidatus Sulfotelmatobacter sp.
TAATCATGCATCGCAAATATGTCGAATGACACATTGCCCTGGCAAGCGGCCAAAAAACTACCCAGAAAAACCTGCTGGTTCTTCCATGGCGACATGCTTGGCGTCAGAATCACCGCATTAGGATTCATCGAGCGAATGATCTGTGCCGCATCCGCTACCATGATCTCCAATTCCTGCGGTGTGCCATCCCAGTACGGCAGGTTATACGGCTCATTCCACATTTCGAAATACGTGATCTGTGTTCCAGTGTGCTGCATCAACGCCGTGACGTACTCTTTGAAATAATTGTCGCCGCTGTTCACATCGCTCGGCGGCGCGCAGTCACCCGCGTGATATCCATCCTTGCAATTCGGATCAGTCGGATTCGAACTCGCCCATCCGGGCACCTTACCGAATGTAAACAACACGTCGACTCCCAGCGTGTTTGCCTCGCTCAGCATGGTGTCCAGATTCTTCCAGTTGTATACGCCGCGGCTTGTCTCTGAATCGATCCAATTCGCCTGGTCGTCCCAGATTCGCAGATGGCAAACTCCCGCTCCGTTCAGCGTGTAGAAAATGGTCGGGGCGAAATGTGTCTCCATGCCCATGGGGCAGTCCTGCAGCTGTTGTGCAGAAGCAGATGGAACCAACACAGCCAGCAAGATGCCAAACATCATCAATGTCGCGGTCTTTTGCATCAGACCTCACCTCCGCAGTGGGTAACTTTCAAAATTTGAGTTCCGGGGTACGAGGGGGATCGCCTTTTAGGACCGAACCAGGGGAAAAAACGGGGGGATTTTTTCCGGACTGATCTGCATCATGACAAGGGGAACGTACCAAGTCAAGAGACAAAAAATGTCACGAGGAACCATGCAAAATCCTGCACACCCCCCAGCTCCGCGGTGCAAACTGTAGATCCAAATGTTATGAAGAGAGAGGTGGGTAAACCGCGAAGGACTGCAAACTTGGTGAGCGCGGCAGGACTCGAACCTGCGACCCATGCCTTAAAAGGGCATTGCTCTACCAACTGAGCTACGCGCCCACGATCTCTAAATGTAACACAACGTTCGCGTAGCTCTCCCTCTCACACTTCCAGTTCCACGCCCGAGATCTTTCCGCACTCCGATAAAAATTTCTCTTGCAGGCTGGAGTCGCGCGTAGCCGCCTTCGGCGTTCTTTGCCGCATGTGATAAAAATATTCGCCCGTCACCTGCGCTGCCCGATCTTCGCTCACGGCCAACCACGCCTGCGTACGGTGTCCCTGGTCCAGATCATCCGACGCATTCGGCCCACCCATTTTCGTCGCCACCCATCCCGGCTCTACCGCATTCGACAGCACATCCGGCCACCGCCGCGCGACCGCAAATGCCAGCAGTACATCGTGCAGCTTCGTATCGGAATAAGCTTGCTGCCCCTGCCAGGCTCGGTTGTTCCACAGCAGGTCTCGCAAACTCGGATCGCCCTGCTGGTGCAGTCCGGAACTCAAATAAACTAGTCGCTTGGGTCGCTTGATGAGCGCCGTCAGGACGTACGGCGCAATTGTATTTACCGCGAAAACCCGAGGCAATCCATCCTCAGTACCACCGCGTTCCGGCTCGCGATATCCCGCTCCCGCGTTATGAATCACGGCATCGAAATCCCCTAGCCGATTGACTTGCTCCGCCACGTTCCGCGTCTGCTTAATACTGGAAAGATCACCGACCACTACATCCTCTGCCTGCGCCACGGCCTTCTTCGCGTCTTTCGCGCGCGACTCGTTCCGAGCGTGAAGCACCACGCTGTGTCCCTGCTCGATCAACAACTCCGCTGCCATCTTTCCCAAACCATCCGACGATCCGGTAATGAACACCCGTGCCATGAAAGTCCCCCCTTGCTGCTGATCTGGATGCCTTCACCCCGACCAGAGATTCATTGCAACAGATGCCTGCATGCTGGTGAAACTTGGCAGTATGAGACAAATGCGAAATGATCATGAAAAAAAGAAAGGCCGCCCTGGCAGGCGGCCTTCATAACACCCCAAGCATTTAATTCGCGTTGATCACCCCGAAAAAGCCGTCCGTATCATTCGGCCCCGCGGTGAAGAACAATTGGTTTGTCTTTCCATTCAGCGCACCACCTCCGCCAAACTCGATACCCCACAACCCGGGAATCACGATCGCTTTCCCGGCCGAGTTCTTGATTGTTCCCACGAACTTGCCGGTCTTCGGGTCGAAAGCATTGACCGTCCCGGCCGGCAGGTTGTTCGATACCAGCAACATTCCACTTAGCGTTCCGAAATTGCTCGGAGCCATCGCAATGCCCCACGCCTGGTTCAGAGGTGCGCCATGGGCCAATCGCTTCACCAGCGTGCCGCTCTCGCTGAAGATATCGATCAAGCCGTTCGATCCTCCGTTTTGAGATGCGAACGTTACATACACCTGCCCGCCAATGTCCTGAATTCCGAACGGCGCATACCCCGCCGGAACGATCGGATCCGTAAACGAATTCACCAGATTGAAGTTGCCATCGTATACATCCACTTTGTTATTGGCGGCGTCTGCAGCAAACAGGAAGTTCCCCGACGTGTGGCTTGTGATCGCTAGCCCTGTGTAGGAAGCGCCCGCCTGCTTCGCACCGATGAGCGCCGTACTCGGCTCAAATGATGACCATCCGCTGATTGTTCCGTCCAGTGCTGCGAATAGGAAGACCGATGTCCACGTGTCGATCTTGAATTCGGTCGACGCGTTGTAAACGATTCCCGTCGGCATGCCGGCACCGTTCCCCGAAGCCGGGGGGACGATTACCTTCAGGCTCTGAATGTTTCCGCTGCCATCATAAAGCGTCGACCATCCCGACGCTTCATCGTTTACCCAGAAAGCTCCGGCTGGCGCATATGCCAGGCCCCAGGCATTTTTCAGCAACGGGTCGGTATGTGGCGCCTTCCCCGATAGATCCGATACCAGCGGCGAAACTGAGTACGATTGAGCTGCGGCTACACCGCACAAGGTCAGCGCCAGCGTGCACCAAGCGGCAAGGGTGAGAATACTGCGAGTAGAACTCTGCATAGACACTTCTCCTTCTTGTGACGAATGATTTTCCTGGGTCGGAACAGGCACTGCTTGCAACGGAACGCGCGCGCGAAGCCGGTGCAGAACTGCACTCGTTTTCAACTCTCGCATCCTAGGTCGGCGTCACGTCCTGATTGTCAAAGCGGTGTCATCAATTTGCATTATTCTGTCGTCCCGCATTGACTCGCTCTCGGCGAACGAATTCAAAATGGTGCGTGGTAGGCATGAAAGGCCCCTGCATTCAATTTCGAAACCTCGTCGCCGCCTTGCAACTTTCGGCGGTCACCACGCATCTTGCCTTAATAGGGTTCCCGCGTAAGTCACTCAAGGCTGCATCTTTGTAAGCCGTGGGGAAAGCTTTTCCCGGCAGAAACTCCAGTTTGAGGGATGTATGTCCGGAGCGGTACGTACAGGTTTCTCGACGATTCTCAATCCCCTTCCGCGAAAGTACGTCTCTCGACGCTATGCAGTAGCCGCACTGGCCGGAATTCTTGCCATTCTCCTGCGCTGGCTATTCGATCCACTGCTCGGGCATGTTGCGTTTTACGTCACCATCTACATTGCCGTTGTTTACTGCGCAATCGTCTGCGGTTACGCCCCTGCTGTCTTGACCTCCATCACTGGATTTGTCGGAATCTTCTACTGGTTCGTTGATCCTCGCCATTCGCTTTACCCATTTCGCCTTTCCGAAATTCATGGCGTGATTGGTTTCTTTCTCGTCAGCGGCGTACTCATCGCTTTGGGGGACGCCAATCGAAAAAAACATTTGCAATTGAACGAGAACGTAAACACCCTGACTCGCGAAATCGAGGAGAGACACCGGGCGCAGCGTGAGTTGCGTGCTGCCCATGATGAACTCGAAATACGGGTGCAGGAACGAACTCAGGAACTTCTCGAGACCCTGCGCCGTCTTGAAACTGAAGTTAAAGTTCGTGAGCACGCGGAGGGGGAACTCCGCCAATTATCTGTTCGTCTCATGTCTCTTCAGGATGAAGAGCGCCGCCACATTGCTCGGGAGTTACACGACACTGCCGGACAAACGTTGGCGGCAATCAAGATGTCCATCGCTCTGATTCGACAGTTTGAGTCTTCCTCTCCGGGACTTCAGGTCTACATCGACGATCTAAACGCGCTCGCCGACGCGGCCCTGCAGGAAGTTCGCACCACTTCTTACCTGCTCCACCCTCCCTTGCTTGATGAAGCCGGCATCGCTTCGGCAACCCGCTGGTTCGCGGAGGGCTTTGCCCGCCGCAGTGGGATACAAATACACTGCGACATCCCCGAGGATTTGCAGCGCCCGCCTCGCGATTGCGAACTTGTTCTTTTCCGCGTTCTGCAGGAAAGTCTCACCAATGTGCACCGCCATTCCGGTGCGTCTTCCGCCTCGGTTCGCCTCCTTCGCGACGATCATTTGCTTCAACTCGAAATCACTGACAACGGGAAAGGCATCGCCGCCGAAAATCTTCGGCGTTTTCAGACTTCTACCAGCAATACAGGCGTCGGCATCGCTGGTATGCGTGAACGTGTGCGCCAACTCGGCGGACACCTAGAACTCCGCTCCGCCGGAAAAGGCACCATGGTGCACGTAGCCCTCCCGACATCGAACTCAACGCAAGCCGGCCAGTCAAAATCAGTCGGCATAGC
>JASLEQ010000370.1 GCA_030151135.1 Candidatus Sulfotelmatobacter sp.
CTTGCTTGTCAGCCCGCCGGTATTGATTCCAAGGCCAGAGACTGAGCATGTGATTGAAACGGTGCTCGAACTAATCCCTGCGACGGCATTCGGAATTCGCATGGTCGATGTCGGAACGGGCTCGGGTGCGATTGCGCTGGCCCTCGCCCGGGAATTTCCGCACGCGGAAATTCATGCGACCGACATCTCATCGTCGGCCTTGGAGATAGCGGCTGCGAATGCGGCCCGTCTAGACCTGCATCAGCGCGTTCAGTTTCATAATACGGATTTGCTCGATGGGATCACCGGAGAGTTCGATCTTGTCGTCTCGAACCCGCCTTATGTCGGAGAATCAGAAGAAGATCAGGTCCAACTGGAAGTCCGAAAATTCGAGCCGCGCAACGCGGTTTTCGCTGGGCCGCTGGGAACTGAAATAATTGCGAGACTGATTCCACAAGCCTTCGAAAAGATGCGCCTCGGAGGCTGGCTGGTGTTCGAGATTAGCGGCACGATCGCAAATGAAGTCGGATCCTTGCTTAACGACTGGGACGACGCGAGCATAACCCCAGACCTACAAGGAATTCCGCGGGTTGTTCGCGCCCGAAAGCCGTCAAGCTAGCGTCGCACTGAGGCTGGCTGTATTTCTTCCACGTCGATGATGTCGGTCGGATATTTGCCCGTGTAGCACGCGGAGCAGTAGGAAGTTGCCTCGCCTTCACCGCAAGCCTTCTTCAAACCTTCGAGCGACAGGTATGCGAGCGAATCCGCACCGATGTAATCACGGATCTGGTCAACGGATTTGTTCGCCGCAATCAACTGCTTCTTCGAAGGCGTGTCCACCCCGTAATAACAGGGCGAGACTGTCGGCGGGCAGGAGATTCGCATGTGCACTTCTTTGGCTCCAGCACTGCGGATCATTCGGACGATCTTGCGGCTAGTCGTGCCGCGCACAATGGAATCATCGATCAAGATAATTCGCTTCCCCTCAAGCAGCGAGCGCACCGGATTCAGTTTCAACTTCACGCCGAAGTCCCGCACACTCTGACTGGGCTCGATGAAAGTTCGTCCGACATAATGATTGCGGATTAGCCCAAAGCGAAAAGGAATGCCGCTCTCGGCGGAGTAGCCTACCGCGGCGGTCACTCCAGAGTCGGGAACCGGCACAATCAGATCGGCCTCTACAGGGGCTTCGCGCGCAAGCTGGCGGCCGAGTTCCTCGCGACTCGATTGAACCGAGCGGCCAAACACGAGACTGTCAGGACGCGAGAAATAGACATGCTCGAATATGCAGCTCGACTGCGGCGCAGCGGTGGAGTAAAAGCGGGAGGAAATGCCCTCGGCACTGACGATGATCAGTTCGCCCGGCTTCACATCCCGGACGTACTCTGCACCGATCAAATCAAAGGCGCAAGTCTCAGACGCGAAAACGACGGTGTCACGCTTCTGGCCTTCCACCGCAGGAATACGTCCCATCGCGAGCGGCCGGAATCCCCGCGGATCGCGTACGGCGAACACGCGATCATGACTCATCATCACCAGCGAAAACGCACCGTCCACACGGCGCAGAGCGTCGGCCATTGCCTCGGGCAACGTGTGCTCCTTGGAGAGCGCGACCAAGTGAACGATGACTTCGGTGTCGCTGTTGGTCTGAAAGATTGATCCCTGACTCTCAAGCCGGGCGCGCACCAAGGCGGCGTTCACAAGATTCCCGTTGTGAGCTACCGCTAAGGATCCCTTATTGGACTGAACGAGAATCGGCTGGGCGTTCAGCAGCGCGGAGTCGCCGGCGGTCGAGTACCGTGTGTGTCCGATAGCGACCGTACCGCGAAGCTTTGCCAAGACATCTTCGGTGAAGATATCGGCGACAGTTCCCATGGCTTTGTGCGCTTTTGAAGTCAGGCCGTCTGAGGTAACGATGCCGGCTGATTCCTGGCCGCGATGCTGCAAGGCGTGCAGACCGAGGTAGGCAAGCTTCTCGGCCTCGGGATGCGAGAAGATCGCGACTACGCCGCACTCGTCGTGAAATTTGTCAGGTTTCTGCATTTCGCTATGAGCCCTTTTTGATCGAGTATCGGATTTAGTCTGCCGCAACCAGTTCGGGGTCCGTCTTCAATGCCGCTTGCAGCGCGGATTCGTATGACTCTTCCAGTTCGGAAACTGGTGTCTGGATTACAACCGTGCCGTCAAGAGAGACTTCAAAAGTTTGAGGAATCGTCTCGCCAATCACGTCTGCCGAGACGCCGTGTTTTGCCGCCACCTCTTTGATTCGGGCCACGTGGCCGGGGTCGCAAGATACCACGATTCGGCTTGAATCCTCGCCGAAAAGTGCGTGCTCGGCAAAAAGCCCACCGGAAGCCAGGTTCAGGCGGGCTCCAACCTGTTTTGGAAATGCTTTCTCGGCCAAGGCAACCGCAATTCCACCCTCCGAACAGTCGTGGGCGGAATCCAGCAACTCCAGCCGAATCATCTCGACGACAGCCTTTTGCAGAGCAGCTTCTTGCTCGAGTTCCAACTCAGGTGGATATCCCCAAATCGTTTCTAGAATCTCTTTCGCATACTCCGACGAACCAAATTCGGTTTCGGCATCCGTGGCATCACCAACTTCGCCCGCGTGCAAGAGCATGACCGTTCGCTCCGGAGCCTTGAAGTGCATCTTGGCGGCTCTGTGAACCTCTTCCAGAATGCCCACCACTCCGAGCACCGGCGTCGGGTAAATTCCTTCCCCGAGCGTCTCGTTGTAGAAGCTGACATTACCGCCAGTAATCGGGATTTCCAGTTCCTCGCAGGCCTTCGTGATGCCATCAATCGTCTGTGAGAACTGCCACATGATGGGAGGCTTTTCGGGATTACCGAAGTTCAGGCAATTTGTAGCGCCGACCGCCGTGGCACCAGAACACGCCACCTTGCGGGCAGCTTCTGCGACGGCGTGCATAGCTCCCAGCTTTGGATCGAGATAACACCAGCGGCCATTGCCATCTAGCGCCATGGAAACACCACGTTGCGTGCCTTTGATCCGAATCACCCCCGCATCGCCTGCGCCCGGAGCCTCGACCGTGTTGGTCTGCACCATGTGATCGTATTGCTGCCAGACCCATCGCTTGCTGCAAATGTTCGGGCTCGCCAGAAGCTGCTTCAGAGTTGAAGTGAAGTCTCTTCTGTCGCCGAAGCTGATGTGATCGGGCTTTTCGCGAGGTATTGGAGGTTCCCACCGCGCCAGGGGACGCTTATAAAGCGGCGCTTCGTCAGTCAGCGCCGGATTCGGAATCTCCGCCACGACGTTGCCGTGTTCCAGCACGCGCAGTTTATTGTCGATCGTGACTTTACCGATCTCAACTGCATCGAGTCCCCACTTTTCGAAGACGCGGTAGACCTCGTTTTCGCGGCCTTTCTGGGCGACCAGAAGCATGCGCTCCTGCGACTCGCTCAGCATGATCTCGTAAGGGGTCATGTGGGTCTCCCGCTGGGGAACGCGGTCGAGCTCAATCTCGATTCCAACATTGCCGCGCCCGCCCATTTCACACGTCGAGCAGGTCAGCCCGGCTGCACCCATGTCCTGGATGCCGACAATGGCGCCGGTCTGCATCGCTTCGAGACAGGCTTCCAGAAGCAGCTTTTCAAGGAAAGGATCGCCGACTTGAACATTCGGCCGCTTGGCCTCGGAGGCCTCGCTGAATTCCTCGCTGGCCATGGTCGCACCATGGATGCCATCTTTCCCCGTTTTTGAGCCCACGTAAATGACTGGGTTTCCCTCTCCGGCCGCGCGCGCGTAAAAAATCTCGTCCTTCTTGACCAAGCCCAGTGCAAACGCATTCACCAGCGGATTGCCCGAGTAGCACGCCTCAAACTTGGTTTCGCCTCCGAGATTCGGAACGCCAAAGCAGTTCCCGTATGAAGCGACACCGCTGACTACGCCTTCCATCACCGAGTGGTTCTTGTGCAGATCTTTTTGCGAAGCTGCGGACTTCGCGGTGATCGGTCCGAATCGCAAGGAGTCCATTACGGCGACCGGCCGCGCGCCCATCGTGAAGATGTCCCTGAGAATTCCACCGACGCCGGTGGTTGCTCCCTGGAATGGCTCGATGAACGACGGATGATTGTGCGACTCGATCTTGAACGCGCAAGCCCAGCCATCGCCGATATCGATAATGCCCGCGTTCTCTCCCGGTCCCTGCAGAACGAATTTGCTGCGAGTCGGCAGCCTTTTCAGATGCACGCGCGAAGACTTATAAGAGCAGTGCTCGCTCCACATGACGCTGAAAATCCCGAGTTCAGTGAGCGAGGGGTCACGGCCACCCAGAAGCTGCTTGATCTTTTCGTATTCGTCGAGCGTGAGGCCATGCTGCCGGATGGTTTCCGGGGAAAAAGCAGAGGTCAAAGAGGTAGGCATTGGGAACTTCTATTGTCGCATTTTCAGTGGGGCAGCGATAGAGGTTCTTGCGCAGGATTTTGACCCATTTTTGCAGCTTTGCGCCTGCTACGATTCTCCAAGCATGAAATCGATCATTGTCGGGACTGCGGGACATATCGACCACGGTAAAACCGCGCTGGTAAAAGCTCTTACGGGCATCGATGCCGACCGCCTGCAGGAGGAAAAGCGCCGCGGGATCACCATAGATTTGGGTTTTGCACACATGGACCTGGTCGACGCCGCCGGCGAGCGTATCCAGGTCAGTTTCGTCGATGTTCCCGGACATGAGCGGTTCGTGCGCAACATGCTGGCGGGAGTTGGCGGAATTGATCTCGTGCTGCTCGTGATTGCCGCTGACGAATCGATCAAGCCACAAACCCGGGAGCACTTCGACATACTCCAGCTGCTCGGAGTGCAGCGGGGAATCACCATTTTGACGAAGGCCGATGCCGTTGACGCCGAGACTCTGGAAGTCGTGCACCTCGAGGTGGAGGAGTTCTTGCATGGAACGTTCCTCGAAACGCCCCAAGCGCCCATTGTGGCCGTCAGTTCCTTAACTGGCTCAGGCCTGGCAAAACTTAAAAAAGCGATCATTGCGGTTGCCGCACAATTGCCCGCCCGAAACTCCAAGGGCCTTGTCCGCCTTCCCATTGACCGCGTATTCACGATGAAAGGGTTCGGTACAGTGGTCACCGGGACCCTATTCTCTGGGACTATTCATGCGGAAGACGAGCTCGAAGTCTTCCCGACCGGGCGGAGAGTTCGAACTCGCGGTGTTCAGGTTCACGGGAAAATATCGCAAATAGCCGTGGCTGGTCAGCGCACCGCGTTGAATCTCGCCGGTACGAGTACAGAAGATCTTTCACGCGGCATGATTCTTGCCCCGCCCGATACGTTTTCGGCGACGCGGCGGGCTGATGTGCAGTTGCGGTTACTTTCATCGGCGCCGCGAGCTTTGAAGAATGGAGCCCGCGTTCATTTCCACTGCCATACCATGGAAGCCGTGGCCGGCGTGCGACTGCTTCGAGATACCCCCGTTCTTCCTGGCGAGAGTGCGTTCGCCCGGCTGCTATTGCCGCGGCCAGCGCTGTTGCTTCCCGGAGACAGATTCATTGTGCGGCAGTTTTCGCCCGTGATCACCATTGGCGGAGGGATTGTGCTCGACTCAACCCCGGCACTGCGCCTTGGTCGGAATAATGACAACCTCCGGGTGTTTGCAGAGGGAGATATCGCGAATTCTCTGCGCATGCGCATCTTGCGACGCGGGCCGGCAGGAATTTCGACGCCCCGGCTGGTTGCCGAGTCAGGGCTTACAAAGGAACAGATCGAGAGCGCCCTTGCCGCATCATCGCGCAATGCCGAGATCGTCCGCATTGGGAGCTTCCGCATCGGAGCGAACGAACTGACTGCGCTCCTCGAATCGACACTCGATATCGTCGCGGAATTTCATACCAGGAATCCACTGGAACCCGGCATCTCAAAAGAGCGACTTCGTGAAAGATTGAATTCGGAGCCAGCGATTTTTGACCACGTCCTGCAGATGTTGACCTCGCAAAGGAAGATTGAAGTTGCGGCAGAGATGGTTCGCCTTCCGGGTCGCGGCGTCATGATGAAAGACGAGGAGGCGGAATCCAAGAAGCAAATTGAGGCAGCGTTTGCGACAGCAGGTCTGAAAGTTCCCGCGCTACCGGAAGTGCTGGCCGGATTGAAAGTGGACAAAAATCGCGCCCAGAAGCTCGTGACCCTCCTTTTACGCGAAAAGATCCTGGTGAAGATCTCTGAAGATTTGGTATTTCATCGCACGGCACTCGATGAATTGCGACAGCAGATCGTGGCGCAGAAAGCAAAGTCTTCAAAAATGGATGTCGCGCTTTTCAAGGAAATGACGGGTGTCAGCCGTAAATATGCGATTCCCCTGCTGGAGTATCTCGACCGCGAACGGGTCACGAAGCGCGCGGGGGATACCCGCGTGATCCTCTGACTGAACAAGCGATATGCCACAATAAGCTAGGGATGGGGCCGGGAGTGCCGCGTCATCCGCACTCACAGACCGAATGACAAACATCAAAATCATCGGGGCAGGGCTTGCCGGATCCGAAGCGGCCTGGCAGTGTGCGCGGCGTGGCCTTGACGTTGAATTATTCGAGATGCGGCCAGTCCGTTCAACACCCGCGCACCAGACCGCCGACTTCGCGGAACTCGTCTGCTCGAATTCGCTCAAGTCTGACAGCGAAAACACCGCTCCATGGTTGCTGAAGGAGGAGATGCGCCGCGCGGGATCGTTGCTGATGGAAATTGCCCGCGAATGCGCCGTTCCCGCCGGGCACGCGCTCGCCGTAGACCGCGTCACGTTCGCTGCCCGGGTGACCGAAGCGATCTCGCGCGAGCCTCGAATTCGTGTGCGGCGAGAGGAAGTTTCATCCGTGGATGAGACGAATGACGTCACAATTATCGCCACGGGCCCGCTTACCTCGGATGCTCTAACCGCAGAGATCGCTCGTCTGAGCGCTCACAATTCGGAGCAGGAAGGCGCCACCCATCTTTATTTCTATGATTCAATCAGCCCCATCGTTGAAGCGGATTCCATCGATATGTCACGCGTCTACATGGCGGCGCGTTATGACAAGGGCTCGGCCGACTACATTAACTGCCCAATGACGCCGGAAGAGTACGGCACATTTTTCGACGCCCTGCTCTCGGCGCAGTCGGTAGAAGAAAAAGAGTGGGAAAAGCTGAACTACTTCGAAAGCTGTCTCCCCATCGAAGAGATCGCGCGGCGCGGCCGCGACACGCTGCGTTTTGGCCCGATGAAACCGGTAGGACTTAGAGATCCCCGCACCGGCAAAACTCCATACGCCGTGGTCCAGTTGCGGCAGGAAAATCTGCGGGCCGATTCCTACAACTTGGTCGGATTTCAAAATCACTTGAAGTTCGGCGAACAAGCGCGAGTGTTGCGTCTCATACCTGGTCTCGAAAATGCGCGGTTTCTGCGCTACGGGCAAATTCACCGCAACACTTACATCAATGGGCCCACTTTGCTGCGTGAAACTCTGCAGATGAAAGCGCATCCGAACGTGTTTTTCGCGGGACAGATTTGCGGTGTGGAAGGATATGTCGAATCCGTTGCGACAGGTTTGCTGGCGGGGATGCACGCCTCAGCAATGGTTTCGGGTGAGCCGCTGATGGGCGCTCCCCGGGCTTCGGCATTCGGATCGCTTACCCACTACGTTACGCACGCTGATCCCAAACATTTCCAGCCCGCCAACATCACCTTTGATTTGTTGCCACCGCTCGACAGGAAGATCCGCGATCGCAAAGAACGTCATCGTCTGCAGTGCGAGTTGGCTCTAAAGGAGTTCGATGCCTGGCTCGCCGGCGTCGCCCCGGTACATGCCTAGACCGGAATAAAATACCCAAAACCTGCAACAAAAAGTCCACCGAATACGTACCCATAGATAGGCTCGGGGCTTACTTTATCGGCAGCGCCTCGTCCAAACATTGGCATGACGTTCAGCGACTTATTCCTCGATGTCCTCCGCACCTTATGGTCCCACAAATTACGCGCATTCCTGACGATGTTTGGGATCGCGTGGGGCATCGTATCGATCGTGCTGATGGTGGCGGCGGGCGAAGGTTTGCGTAAGGGTCAGGAAGAACAGGCTCGAAACCTCGGCAAAGACGTCATGATCGTTTTCCACGGCCGCACGAGTTTGCAAGCCGGCGGCATGCACGCAGGGCGCATCGTGCATTGGGAAGATGACGACGTTCCAGTCGTCCAGTCGGATTCTCCCGATTGTGAGTACGCCATTCCCGAGCTTGAGCAGGATACGGTCCGAACACATTCCAACTACAACAATGCTGCATTCACCGTTACTGGATCTTATCCGCCATTCGGCTACATCCGTTCCCTGGATGTAGGCCAGGGCCGCTTCTACGACTGGGACGACATGCGCGAAGGCCGGCGTGTCGCCTTCCTGGGATCTGACGCGGCGAAGCAGCTTTTTCCCGGTCGCAATCCGGTAGGAGAAAACATTTATCTCAACGATTTCCCATATACCGTAATTGGAGTCATGCAGAAGAAGAAGCAGGACTCCAGTTACGACGGCTGGGATGTCAACAAAGTGTTTCTGCCATTCACCGCCATGCGGCGTGATTTTCCGGACAAACCACCTGGCACAAGCACCACGTTCGACCAGCTTCTTGTCACTCCTAAATCAGTAGAACAGCATGAGGCCTGCAAAAGAGAAGTCAGGGTCGCGCTGGCCCGCATGCATCATTACGATTCCAACGACAAAGAGGCATGTCCGATCTGGGATACAGTGCAGGAAGCCCAAGCTTTCAAAACCATGACCGATGGCATGAAGTTCTTTCTCGGAGAGGTTGGGATCGTCACCCTTCTGCTCGGGGGCATCGGCGTCATGAACGTGATGCTGGTTGCGGTGAGGGAGCGGACTCGCGAGATCGGCGTACGTAAGGCGATTGGCGCTCCCGCGGGAACCATCCTCCGTCAGTTCTTTATCGAGGCTTTGATCATTGCCTTGCTCAGCGGAGCGATCGGCTTGGGCGTGGCTTTCGGATTTTGTGCGCTGGTCAACATGCTTCCCATGCCCGATTTCTTCGCTGGCCTGGTTCCGAGTTGGACTTCGGGGCTCACCGCCGCGGGTTTACTGGGAGCGATTGCAGTGGGCGCCGCATTGTATCCCGCGCGCCGTGCGGCCTCGATTGACCCGATCGAAGCCTTGCGATATGAGGCTGGAGGGTAGCGGGCGAGCTTTATTCCATGTTGATTGAAATCATTCTCGAAGCTTGGGTCGCGCTGAAGCGCAATGTCACTCGTAGTTTTCTTACGATGCTCGGAATCGTCTGGGGCATTGCGACGGTTACCCTGTTGATTGCATACGGCAGTAGTTTCCGCAGTGTCCTGGTGCATGGTTTCGATGCATTCGGAAAAAGTGTCGTCATCTGTTGGCCTCAGCAAACCAGCGAACAACCTGGAGGCCAGCGCGCCGGAAAAAAGGTCGTTCTTGAGCAGGCAGATCTCGACATGGTCAAAGCAACAGCGCCGCTGGTCAAACATGTCTGCCTCGAAACAGTCCGCCGACCCGGCATTTCCTACGGCGATCGGATGGTCGGCACTGCGCCTGTGCGCGGAGTCTGCCCTGAGTATGGCGAGATGCGGAATGAGCTGCCGTCCGAGGGTCGATGGATCGATGCGGAAGACGAACTGGAGCGCCGCCGGGTGATCTTCCTCGGTGGACGATTGAAAGAGCAACTCTTCAGCGGACGCCCCGCGGTCGGTGAAACCGTTCTGGTGTCTGGCGTGCGCTTTACCGTGATCGGAGTCATGTCCCGCAAAATCCAGTTGAGCAATTATTTTTCAAGCGACGACGACTCTTCCTGGATTCCTTACTCCGCCGCCGGCGACTTGTGGAATACGCGCTATGCTGCCGTCATGGTTTTTGAGCCGGTAGCGCCTCAATTCGAAAAGAAGGCAATGGCTCAGGTACTTGCCGCGGTCGCGAACCGCCAGAATTTTTCGCCCACAGATCCCAAAGCTTTCCAGATGTTCGGTCGCGATGAGTTCCGGCCAGTCATTGACGCGCTGACCATCGGATTACAAGTTCTACTGACCTTTATCGGAACATTGACGCTAGGCATCGGAGGCGTCGGCGTAATGAACATCATGCTCGTCTCGGTCGACGAGCGCATCCGTGAGATCGGTCTCCGCCGCGCGCTGGGCGCCAGAAAGCGCCACATCAAGCTGCAGTTCCTGGCAGAAACCTTGCTGATCATGCTTGTGGGCGGCGCGATCGGGGTAGTTCTTTCTTATCTGATCGCATGGGGCGTTGGTACGCTTCCGATGATGGGACCGCTGTTTGAAGACGATTCCGGGCAGGGAGACATTCACTTGCGGATCTCGATGCTCACAGTGTTGCTATCCACCGCCGCCTTGCTCGTTGTTGGGGTGGCCAGCGGCCTGGTTCCCGCGTTGCGCGCTTCAAAACTGGACCCCGTCGAAGCGCTCCGCTACGAGTAATCAGAGAGTGCTACAAGAAGGTTCTCCTGTTCCTGTCCCACATATCAATCGAGTAGCCTCGTCAACCATCTCGGCATGACGCCGGTCGCAACCTTCTTTGGGAGTTTGTCATCGTAGGCACCCGGGACCAAGACTTGTCGAATTCCGATCTCACTTCACTTTTTTTCGTCCTTCTCTTGCTGGTGGGCCTCGCCCAACTGCTCGGCCAGGCCTTCGTCAAGCTTCGCCAGCCCAAGGTGTGTGGCGAAATTGCTGCCGGTATTCTGCTGGGACCGTCCCTGTTGGGCAGATTTGGGTTTGCTTCGCGATTTACTGAGAGCACGATTCACCACTCGGTCATCTTGAACTTCATCTACTGGTTGGGCCTGCTGTTGTTGATGTTCCTGTCGGGCGCGGAGACCAGAAATCTGTTTACAAGGGAAGAACGCAACGAAGTGGGCTGGCTCAGTGTTGTAGGCACCGGAATCCCCTTCGTTTTAGGACTCGCATTCGGGCCTTGGCTCATCCGGCCGGCGCTCGCCGGACCCAACGGTAATCGCCTTTCCCTGATCATCATTCTCGCAGTCGGAGTCGCCGTTACCTCGGTGCCGGTGGTCTCGAAGATCTTTGCCGATCTGAAGATCCTGCACACGCGATTCGCACGCCTGGTGCTTGGCGTTGCAGTTCTCGAAGACATTGTGCTGTGGCTCGCACTGGCGATTGCAACCTCCGTGGCTGGAAAGACCGCTCTGAATCCTCGCGAAATGTCGTTCCATCTGGTAGCAACAATCGCATTCTTCGTGCTCGGATTAACGCTGATCCCGCGAGTCGTGAAGAAAATCAACAAGGCGAAGTTCAATATTCTGGCGAGGCATTCTCCTGTTGCCTACGCGATCGCGGTGCTCCTCGGGTACTGTGTCGTCGCCGGGGCGCTGGACGTTAGCCTCGTTTTTGCGGCATTTCTCGCGGGATTTGCTGTGGTTCACAAAAAACGGCAACTCTTCGCCGAAGCGCTGGACGCTATCGGCAAAGTTTCGTTTGCGTTCTTCATCCCCATCTATTTCGCGATCGTCGGGTTGAAGATCGACCTGGTCCGCGGATTCTCGCTATGGATGCTTGTTGCCTTCCTGCTGGGAAGCTGCCTGATCAAGATCCTGTCTGTTTCGCTGGCAGGACGCTTCGCGGGGTTTCGCGGGCTCGACCTGCTGAATCTTGCGATCACGACCAACGCTCGCGGAGGCCCCGGCATTGTTCTGGCGAGCGTAGCCTTCGAAGCCGGGATCATCAGCTCGAAGTTTTACACCACGCTGGTATTGGCAGCGATACTCACCTCTCAAATTGCAGGAGCGTGGCTGGATTTTGTCCTAAGAAAAGGATGGCCACTATTGACGCCCAAGCCGGCTGACGGCGTCCTGCCAGTTGAGGTCAAGACGCGATCGACAGCGTAGAGGGACCGCTGTCCGGCTCGAATCATAATCTTTTCCGACTATTGCCTCCGCCAGATCGTAACGCGTAGCTTGTTGCGATCTTTGCCAGGAGGACCACCCATGACATTTCAGAAAGCAATGAGAATTTCGTTCGCGATTCTGATTCTCGCCGGAGTTACGCTCTGGAGCGACACCGGAAAGTCGGTCACGGTAAAAGGCTATGTCCTGGATTCGGCATGTGCCTTTACCAAGGGCCTGAAAAAACCGATCAGCGCCGATTGCGCCACCGCGTGCGCCCGGGCCGGATCGCCACTCGTGATTCTCTCGGATAACGGGGCAATCTACTGGCCGATCTCCGATAGCACTCCGTCCAGCGGACAGAACGAGAAGCTTATGCCCTTTGCAGGCCAGAAAGTAACGGCCAGCGGCAAAGTCTATCAACGCGGAGGATCGACTGCGCTCGTGATTGAGAAAATCGAAGCTCAGAAGTAAGCGGACGCAAGCGAGAAAGATGATGCCCTCTCGGGTGATCTGAGAATGAGATCGCGAGTTTGTACCCGGAGATATCAGGAAATTTGTCGCTGTTCACAAGCGGCCTTGGCCTCGGAGGTCATGCCGTCATCGAAGGGAGTTGGTGCCGGCAAGCTCGGCTGAAGGTTGATCGCAGGCTACCGCTTATACACTCTCACGTAATCCACTAGCATGGTCTGCGGAAACACGCTGCTGCTGTCCGGATTGCCGGGCCAGCCTCCACCGACGGCGACATTCAGGATGACGAAAAACGGGTGCTCATACACCCACTTCGTTCCTTTCGGAAGATCGGCCGGAGTACGGGTCGCGTACAAGTGATCGTCGACGTAGAAGCGGATCGCTTTCTTCTCCCATTCGACGGCATACACGTGAAAGTCGGCCGCGAACCGTTCGTCGCCGGGCAGAGCGTAAGCGGCACTCGGTCCCTTTCCACCCGAATATCCAGGACCGTGAATCGTGCCGTGGATCGTCGATGGTTCCTTCCCTATATTTTCCATGATGTCGATCTCACCGCACTTCGGCCATCCAACTTTCCCGATGTCGTCGCCGAGCAGCCAGAATGCAGGCCAGATCCCTTGTCCCTGGGGAATCTTGATGCGCGCCTCGAAGCGTCCATACTTCTGCGTGAACTTGCCTTCGGTCTTCAGCCGCGCCGAAGTGTAATCGCGCGTGACGCCGTCTGCTCCTGTGTACTTTTCCTGCATGGCTTGAATGACCAGATTCCCGTCCTGTTGGAATGAATTCTCTGGACGCGCCGTGTAGTACTCCAGCTCGTCGTTGCCCCAGCCATTACCCCCACTCTCCAGAGTCCACTTGGAAGAATCGATGGGCGACCCGTGTGGGCCGTTGAACTCATCGCTCCATACCAGCTTCCAACCTGAACGCTCAGGCGGATTTGCTGCCTGCGTTAAGGCGAATGCAGAAGACAGCAAGACCATTGCGGGAATCAGATACATCTTTCTGACGAGGTTCATGACAGATTCCAGTGAATTCTAAGTTTGTACGAACTATACTCACAGGTTCGATTTCGTGCTACAGGAGGCGAACGTGTCGAGCCAACAGAACAGAAGAGAATTCATAAAATTATCCGCAGTCGGAGTCGTCGCCGCAAGTGCAACCGATTTAGCCGCCGCGTCGCGTTCCGTTGCGCCCGAGCCGCAATCGGAGGAGATCAAGGTCCGCCTCACGGCCGGAGAAATGCGCTATCAGGCGCAGCCATCCCTCAAATGGAACCGGTCGACAAATGCTCCCGGGAACACGATTCAGGTCAATCCCTCGAACAAATATCAGCAGATGCTCGGCTTCGGTGCGGCATTTACCGACGGCGCTTGTTACACCTTCAACCGGCTCGATCCCCCGGCTCGTGAAGCGCTCTTTCACGATCTGTTTCACCCGTCAGAGATGGGACTGAATGTTTGCCGCACATGCATGGGGGCCAGCGATTATTCGTCCGAGGTCTTCAGCTACGACGAGGGCGACCCCGATCCCGACATGCAACGCTTTTCCATCGCCCACGACCAGCCTTACGTCCTGCCGATGCTGCGTGAAGCGCGCAAGCAGAATCCGGACCTCCTCCTGTTTTCTTCGCCCTGGAGTCCGCCCGGATGGATGAAAGCTGGTGGTTCTATGCTCGGCGGCTCCATGCGGCAAAGATATTTCGCTCCTTACGCTCAATATTTCGTGAAATTCCTTCAAGCCTACGCCGCCGCCGGTGTTCCGGTGCAAGCGGTTACCGTGCAGAACGAAGTGGATACGGATCAGGATGGCCGCATGCCCGCGTGTGCGTGGCCGCAGGAATATGAAATGGGCTTCGTCAAAAATCACTTGGGCCCGGCGCTGGAGAAGACCGGCCTTTCGACCAAAATCTGGATCCTCGATCACAACTACAACCTGTGGGGCCGTGCCGTCGCAGAACTGGACGATCCAGCAGTTCACAAATACTGCAACTCCGTGGCGTTTCATGGATATGTTGGAACTCCCGACCAGATGAGCAAGTTCCATGCTGCCTATCCCGACGCCGAGATTCATTGGACCGAAGGCGGACCGGATTACACGTCTCCCGATTACGCGACCGAATGGGCCCAGTGGGGCCGGACTTTTGTGCAGGCAATTCGCAATTGGTCGCAATCCATCACGGGATGGAACTTGGCCTTGGATGAAAAAGGACGTCCCAACATTGGCCCATTTTCGTGCGGAGGCTTGGTCACCATTGACTCACAAACCAAACGGATCACACAAAGCGGGCAGTACTGGGCCTTCGCTCATTTCTCGCGCAACGTGAAGCGCGGGGCGCGGCGAATTGATTCTGTTTCAACCGCAACGGGCATCGATCAGGTCGCATTCGAGAATCCCGATGGCCAGAAGGCTTTGCTCATCGCCAATGCCGGCGATTCGCAGAAGGTTGCCGTTCAGCAGGGCAACAGGAGTGCCGATCTTTCCTTGCCTGCCAATTCTCTGACCAGCCTCATATGGAGTTGATCACCGCGCAGCATCCTCACATTGAGACGGCCGAGGGCAGAAATTACCACATGACAACCTTTGGCCGAATCTCTTGCCTTATATGGAATGACTTGCCGTTTGGCAGACTTGTTGCAACCTTTTTCCTGTTCCTGTCTTCCCAATAGCGCCGAAGTGTAACCGGCGACAAAGCGAACGCATAAGTCTGCATCGTTGTATCTATGCAGAACGCTTTTTGCCGGGGAGCCCGGCGCCTCGTCTTCTCGCGCACTTTCATGTCGTCGCGCGGAGGGCAATCTCAAGCATTCCGTTTGTTTTCGGGTGTGGTGACTTCTTGCACTTGGTTTCGAGGTCCAAAGGATGAGACTTCTCAGCGCCCGGCTTATCATCTCCCTGATTGTCGGGATTACGCTCGTCTCCCTGTGTACCTCCTACTATCAGGTGCTGATGCTGCGCCGTGGAATGCGCAGAGACCTGGATCGCCGCGCAGCCGTCCTTGGCGATAGCTTGGCGGCGAATGTGGAGCGCGATCTGGAACGCGATGCCCAGCGCACCCTGCAAAAAACAGTCCAGCAATTCGCTAACCGCGAGCACCTTGCCGGACTCGGCGTCTATGATCCACAAGGCCATCCCATCGCCGTAACTTCCACACTGCAGCCACTCATCGAAAACGCTCCACCCATCGTGCTGCAGTCTTTGAACGATAAGCGTGATACGCGCGCCTTCCTCCGCATGGGCACTGCATCGATTCACATCTATGCCATGCCTCTCTACGGCGGGGATAAACTCATCGGCAGCCTGGCCATCGTTCATGACACGGGCTACATCCGCGCAGAGGGTCTTCGCATCTGGCGCGAAACCTTCCTGAGTGGCCTTGCCCACGTTGTATTGATTGTTCTTATCACCCTGCTGATCGTGCGCTGGAGCATCGCCGGGCCAATTGCGCGCACCGCCCATTGGATCAAGGCCTTGCGGACAGGACGCGCAACGTCGGCCCGCATCAAGCCGCTCGATCTGGATCTTTTCCGCCCGCTGGCGCGTGAAGTCGCGACGCTTGCCGAGAGTCTGAACACAGCGCGTTCCGCAGCGGAGCTGGAAGCTCGCCTGCGCGAGACCGGCGAATCGATCTGGACTGCGGAACGATTGGCGGTAAATGTTCGCGCTCGTCTGGAAGACGGACGCCTTTTCATAGTTTCGAACCGCGAGCCGTATACGCATGTCCGGCGCGGTAAGTCGATCGACGTCAGCGTTCCGGCCAGCGGCTTGGTCACAGCCATCGAACCCGTGCTCTGCGCTTGTGGCGGGACGTGGGTGGCCCATGGTTCGGGGGATGCCGACGCAGAAACGGTCGACGAGCGGGATCGCCTGCTCGTACCACCCGATGATCCTCATTACACCCTTCGGCGCGTCTGGCTCTCGAAGGAAGAAGAAGAAGGCTACTATTACGGTTTCGCCAATGAGGGCCTTTGGCCGCTCTGCCACATCGCCCACACCCGGCCGCTGTTCCGCGCCGATGATTGGGAGTTCTACCAGAAAGCAAACCGGAAATTTGCCAGCGCGCTGTTAGAGGAAATGGAAGGCATCGAAAATCCCGTCGTCCTGGTGCAGGATTATCATTTCGCCCTATTGCCGAGGATGATCAAGCAGCGCCGGCCCGATGCTCGTGTGGCCATCTTCTGGCACATTCCTTGGCCCAATCCTGAGGCGTTCGGAATCTGTCCGTGGCAACGTGAACTGGTGGACGGTCTGTTGGGTGCGGATCTTGTCGGATTCCACATTCAGGCCCACTGCACGAATTTTCTGCAAACCGTCGATCGCATCGTCGAATCTCGCATCGACTGGGATCACTTCACGGTACAGCGGCACGAGCACGTCACCACCGTTCATCCATTCCCCATCAGCGTGGAGTTCGCGGACCCGAAATCGGAAATGCCGCCCGCGTCGGCCTATGAAGAACGTGCAGCGCTGTTGAAAAGCCTCGGGGTAGAAGCGGCGCTCATGGGATTAGGCGTCGACCGGCTCGATTACACCAAGGGGATCCTGGAGCGCTTTCTCGCGGTCGAGCGTTTTCTCGACAAGTATCCTCGGTATCAAGGCGTCTTCTCGTTCGTGCAGATCGGCGCGCCCAGCCGCACCCACATCAAGCGGTATCACGATCTTCAGGCAGAAGTCGAAACGGAAGCGGAACGCATTAACTGGAAATTCCAGGCTGATCGCTGGAAACCCATCATTCTGCTGGAACGCCATCACGATCACCAGGAGATTGTGCCTTATTACCGGGCAGCCGATCTCTGCCTGGTTACTTCCCTGCATGACGGAATGAATCTGGTCGCGAAAGAATTCGTGGCCACGCGGCAAGACGAGCGTGGAGTCCTCATTCTTAGCTGCTTTACTGGTGCAGCACGGGAATTACGCGACGCCTTGCAGGTGAATCCCTACGACACCGATCAGACCGCCGAGGCGATTCGAGCCGCACTGGAAATGACTCCAGAGGAAAAGCAGATGCGCATGCATCGAATGCGGAAAGACATCCGCGAGCACAACGTTTACCGTTGGGCCGCCAGCCTGATCGGCGAGGTCTGCGACATTCGCCTCGATACCAAAGAGCCGGGATCCAGCAAATTCAAAGCGGGAGCATCAGCCGCATAGCATTCGCCGAATTGCGGTGACAACCCTGTCGGCCCGAAGCGCTTCCTATTGAGAAACATGCCTGAAACTGCAAAAGTCGCACCACGCAAACCGCAGAAGCCGTTTTTCTTTAATACTTCCGAACATTTGTTACGGATTGGAAGACAGAAAGCGAACACGCTCTCCGAATTGCTCCATGCCATGCAGACGTGTCCGGACGACTCCATCTTCCAACATACTTTCAGAACATTGCAGGAGCATCACTTTATCCGGCAAGGGTTCTCGAATGATTTCGCGCATTGGACTCTATTCGCCTGCAATGAACCGGCTCTGGCCGAGCAGTTGGCCAGCGTCGACGTTCGTGAGTTCACGGCGATTGAAGGATTGCGCCGGCGCATGGTGGACATGCTCGACGAATTCCTGCAAACGGAAAACAGGCCCGGGTCGCGACCGGCCTATGAGCCATTCTATTTCTGCGCGTCGGATATCGTTGTATTGCCCACTTCGTTTTGCGCCGAGACGCTACCCGGATTTCTAGACGGTATTAATCAGGTCAGTGTGCACTCGATTCACCATCACTTCATCGAAGCCCGCCTCCGCCTTCATCGCATGTCGAATGACTTTTCGCAATGGCTGGAAGAGGAACTCGGGCTCGGGGAAGCCGCCGATGAAATCGAAAGCATCGACATCTATGCCAACACCATGGAGGGGGTGCGGCGCCAGATCGCGCGCATCGTCTCCCAAGCCATGAATTAAGACTGGGAGAACAATGAGTTCAGAGGATCGCCGGACTACATCCGCAGGTTCCACGATCGAAACGCAAGCTCCAACGAACGGTTCGCAAAAAGCTGGGGCCCCCGTGAGTTCCGAGGCGCCGGCGCATCCAGCTCGCCGCGCCACGGATCGCCGTGTGGCCGACCGCCGCAGCATGAACCGTCCCTTGCCGGCAAGCGTTCTCACGCCGCCAGCCCCACCACCGGCGCCGCATATGGACGACTACGCGGCAATCGTTGGCCAGGTCCAGATTGATACCCTGCGTTTCCTTGCAAAGGAACTGAGGGGCAAGACGATCAAAATGGTCAATTCCACAGCCGTGGGCGGAGGCGTCGCCGAGATGCTGAACCGCCTGGTGCCCCTGCTTTCAGAGCTTGAGGTCGCCACGCATTGGGATGTCATCACCGGCGGCAACGACTTCTTTGAAATTACCAAGGCGTTCCACAACGCGCTGCACGGGACCCCGTACGAGCTTACGAAGTCGGCCAAAGACATCTTCCTGACGTACAACGAGCAGAACCGCGCTCGCATGAGGTTCGATGAAGACCTGATCGTCATTCACGACCCGCAG
>JASLEQ010000413.1 GCA_030151135.1 Candidatus Sulfotelmatobacter sp.
CCGGTTGGCCTTTCGCGCCGATGTACGTCAACTCTCATGTACCGATGGAGCCCGGTCGCGGTTCAAGGCGTTCCTTGCTGTGCCCTTGGTCTTGGCGCCCCAATCCCTGCCATTCATCAAGATGTGGGAAGCTCGACTGGAGTATTCTTTGTTCAGAGGATTCTGATTTGTCACGCGTTCATTTTCTGGCCAGCCTGGTGATTCTGGCCCTGGCCGCAGGCTGCAAAGCCCAGACCACCGCACCCGCGCCGAACGATTCTGCCCTGACCCGGCGCATCGAAGTGCTGGTGCGTTCCAAGTTCAACGTTCCGCCCGATTACAACGTGCTCCTGGGGCAGCGCAAGCCCAGCAATATTCCCGGGTACGACACGCTTTCGGTGATGTTCGTTCATGGCGCCAAGACCACCCCGATCGATTTCCTGATCGCGACCGACAACAGCAAGCTGGCGCGGCTGGAGACGTTTGACCTGGTGAAAGACCCGTCGTTCAACATCGATGTGGCCAATCGGCCGGTACGCGGCAATCCTGACGCCAAGGTCACGATTATCAATTTCGATGACCTGGAGTGCGGCTATTGCGCCCGTATGCATCAGACGTTTTTCCCCGACACGGTGAACCACTACAAGGGACTGGTCAAGTTCGTCTACAAGGATTTCCCGCTGGAGGAGATTCATCCCTGGGCGGTGCATGCCGCGGTGGACGCGAACTGCCTGGCTTCTCAAAACGGGGACGTGTACTGGACCTATGTGGACTACCTGCACTCGCACGGCGACGAAGTCAACGGCGCCGACCGCGACTTGAAGAAGAGCTTTGCAGCCCTGGACCGAATCGCCAAGCAGGAAGGCACGCTGGGCAAGCTGGATTCGGAGAAGCTGGACGCCTGCATCGCCAAGCAGGACGAGAGCCAGGTGCGCACTTCGGCCCATGAAGCCGAGAGCCTGGGGCTGGAAGGCACGCCGGCCATGTTTATCAATGGCGAGCGCATTCCGGGAGCTCTCCCCGAGGACAAGCTTTGGGTGGTGATCGACCGCGCGCTGCGAGCAGCGGGCGTGCAGCCCCCTCCGGATCAGCCCGAAAGCCCGGTCACGGCGCAGAAGCCCGCCGGCTCGGGCAAATAGCCGGGGCCGGAATAGCGTCGGCGGCCATGCCAGTTGAGGGCGAGAGCACATCGCCCGTTTCCGCCGGCGAGTTATTCTGGAGTGCCGGGAGTGGTTTCGTATTCCCGAGGAGAGTACAGGTTGCAAGTGGAAGGATTTTCCCGTAAGCGTTTGCGGTTTTTACTTTTGGGGAGCGGAATCCTGCTGGCGGCGGCCCTCGGCTGCCACCGCACGCTGTCGCCGGATGTGATGGCGACGGTCAACGGAAAAGAGATCAACCGGCCGGAATTAGAGAAGTACTACAAAAGCTCGCTGGGCGATACGCCCCAGGAGCCGTCGAAAGAGCAAGCCGACATTGTTCGCCTCAACATCCTTCGCCAACTGATCGACGATGAAATTATTCAGCAGCGCGCCGCCAAGCTGAATCTGGCCGCCAGCGACGAAGATGTAAACGCCAAGCTGACCGAGGCCAAGGCGCCCTATACGCAGGAAGAATTCGACAAGCAGCTTAAGCAGAGAAATCTGACCGTCGACGACATGAAGCGCGAGATTCGTCGCCAGCTCACCCGGACCAAGCTGCTCAATAAGGAAATCGAGTCGAAGATCAACATCACCGACGCGGAGATTGCCAACTACTACAACTCCAACAAGTCGGAATTCAACCTGATCGAGCCGCGTTATCGGCTGTCGCAGATCGTCGTCACCGGCGCGCCGGCTTTGCAGGGAGCGAATGTGCAGACACGCAAAGCCCCCAACGAAGCGGAGGCGCGCAAGGAGATCCAGACCCTGCATACGCGCCTGGAGAACGGGGATGACTTCGCGGCGCTGGCCTCGCAGTTCTCTGAGAATCCCAATTCCGCTCCCAACGGCGGCGACATGGGCTTCTGGACGGAGACGCAATTGCGCAGCGATCCGGATGTCTACAACGCGATCGCCAAGCTACGGCCCGGCCAGATCACGGACAGCATTCCCATGTACGACAACCCGGGGCCGAATCACAAGGTCGTTGCTTTCGCAATCTACAAGCTGATCAGCCGCGAGGCCGCGGGACAGCGTGAATTGAACGATCCGCGCGTGCAGCAGTCGATCCGCCAGGATCTGCGCGAGCGCAAGGCGCAGCTGCTGCAGACGGCTTACCTCGAAATGCTGCACAACCAGGCCACGGTGCGCAATTACTTCGCCGAGCAGATCTTGAAGCTCGGCGCGCAGTAGATCCCCATCGAGTTCCTCGCGCTTGTCGTACTGAGCGAAGTTGATCGCCGGCGATCAACGCAGTCGAAGGATCTACGGTTGTTTTTCATTGCTTCCGCATAGGCGGTCATCCGCCCACAATCGCGCTCCCAGCGCCAGTCCTGCACTCCATTGGCATCATTCAGTGTGAGAATGCGACTTAGTCACGTCAGCTTCAAGCCGTTGAATTATAGCCCGCTCAAGGCTTTGATTCCGATTCTGCAGACGCATCGATAGCTGAACAAGATTCGGTTCCTCTTCGAGTAAAATTGCGACTCCGTGGATAGGACTTGAGTTTTTAGCCAGCCGTGATTTGGTCCCCAGGCCCGTTGTATTTGCGGGGGTTTCAAACTCCACTACATCCTCCCCGCGCCGCTGGAGGCTGTCCGTCGCGTACGGTTCTGTGGGAAAAGAAGTCGCTGGCTCGATGCCTTCTGAAACGACATCGCGGACAAAGTCCATACGGTCGGGAAAGACTCTCGCAATCGTTTCCGCAACCGCAAATCTTCCCGAGGTGCCACCAAAGGAAAATGAGACTTCAATCGCCGGTCCCACAAAGCCTTTCCAATCGAAGTCAAATAGTTCTTTGCTCCTAATTGGTTCCGGGCTGATGAAGAGACTGCTCCCGCTGGAGCCATATGTCGAAAAGCAAAACCAGCCACGAGGCGCAAGGATGCCAAATCCATCTTTCGCCTTGTAGTACGCGAGTTGGTCCGCAAGCTCGGGAGAGAGTTCGATAGCCCTTGTTGTGCCTTTCGGCGCAGCCA
>JASLEQ010000464.1 GCA_030151135.1 Candidatus Sulfotelmatobacter sp.
GGAAGCCCAACTTATTAGTGGAACCGGCCAGTCGAGTCTCCTGAATTTTGTGATTTCCTTCAATCTGAACCAGACCGGGCCGCTCGACGTCACCGGCTTCTCGTTTTTCAATGCGAGTTCATGCTTCGAAACGGGGCTGAACGTTGAGACCGAATCCGGCACGGCGACGCTGGGCACGACGAACGCGGGTACAGTCAGTGGGCCTTTCATGCTGACAGTGGTTGCCGCGGGTACGGGTACAAAGTTGATCATGAACGGGACGATCGCAGGCACCTCGAACGGAACGATTTACAGTACCGGCTCTTTGAGTAATGGAACTGTGGTCGGAACCTGGTACCTTGAGCCGGGGGCTGCGGATAAAGGCTGCGTCGGCATACCGCAGTCGCAGGGTGCCACGTTCATCATGTGCCAGGGCACAACGACTTGCACGCCGACGGGCTCCGCCGCGGTAGACGCTATCGAGAAGTTCTAGTTCGAGCTGTTTCCTTCCTTTGGCCGCCTGCTATACATTGTCAGCGTGAAACTTACCTCGCGAGAAATTGCAGAGCGCGTTGCAGCACGCCTGATTGGCGCCGGAGACGTCCAGATTACCGGAGTGGCCAGCCTGCAGTCGGCGACCGAGGAGAATCTGGTTTTCGTCGAGGACGAGAAGCATTTGGCAGCGGCACTGGCATCGAATGCGGGACTAATTATCGCGGGCGAGTTTGCTGCGAGTTCTCCGCACAAAACAGCATTGCTGATCAGCGATCATCCAAAGCTTGCTTTTGCACGAGCCGCGCGCTTCCTGCCACAGAGTGGCAATTCTGCAGAAATTCATTCGAGCGCGGTGATCCATTCTTCCGCGAAGATCGGCGCTGGGGTTGGGATTGAAGCGCACGCAGTGATTGCCGAGGATGCCGATATCGGAAGCGGAACCCGGATCGGATGTGGATCGGCAATTGGTATGGGAGTCAAGATCGGCGCGGGTTGTGAGATCTATCCCAATGTGGCGGTTTATGCGCGCACTGAAATCGGCGATCGCGTAATCGTACATGCAGGTGCCGTGCTGGGAAGCGATGGCTTTGGATATGTGCGCGACCGCGAGAACGGGCACTATGAAAAATTCCCGCAGGTTGGACGATTGATTATTGAGGACGATGTCGAGATCGGCGCCAATGCGACCATCGATCGCGGTGCGCTCGACGAAACGCGCATTCGCCGCGGAACGAAAATCGACAATCTCGTTCACATCGGGCACAACTGCCAGATCGGAGAAGACGTCGTCATTGCCGCGCAGGCTGGGCTTTCAGGAAGCATCGTGATCGAGAATGGAGCGGTGCTGGGCGGACAAGTCGGTATCGGCGAACATGCGAGGATTGGCGAAGGCGTGATGCTCGGCGGACAGGGCGGCGTGCTGCCCAACAAAATTCTGCGCGGCAAAGGGCGGGCATTCTGGGGAACCCCGGCGCAGCCGTTGAAGCAGTATTTGAAACAGCTGGCGGTAATGGCTCGATTGGCAAAGAAGGATTAGTCGTGGCTCTGGTCGTCATCGGTGGACATTCGCGCAGCGTGGGGAAGACCAGCGTGGCCGCCGGCCTGATCGCGGCATTGCGGGAATACGAATGGACCGCCGCCAAGATTACGCAGTACGGCCACGGAATCTGTTCAGCGAATGGCGAAGCCTGCGATTGCGCCACTGGCGATCACTCGTGGGCGATTTCAGAGGAACGCAATCCGCACGGGGACTCGGACACATCAAGATTTCTAGCGGCCGGGGCCGCCAGAGTATTTTGGGTTCGTACCGAGCAGGGACGGCTTGCTGAAGCCATGCCAACGTTCCGCCACCGAATCGAGGGCGCGACAAACATCATCCTTGAATCCAATAGCATTCTGAAGTTTCTCCGTCCAGATCTCTACCTCACCGTTCTCGATCCTTCCACGGCTGATTTCAAAGTGTCTGCACGAGAGTTTCTGGATCGCGCCGATGCGGTAATCCTCCACAACTCCAATGGCAGCGCGAAATGGGATGCAGTATCGCTGAAGCCGGTGGCGCACCGCCCACTGTTTC
The DNA here is from genome assembly GCA_030151135.1 of Candidatus Sulfotelmatobacter sp. The sequence goes on from JASLEQ010000464.1 coordinate 2,048, forward strand.
GCATCACTTCTGCGAATTATGTGACGGAAGAAATGATTGCTTTCGTCCGGACCCGGCTGGCAGCTCTCAACCAACTGAGAACCAAGAACTGAGAACCGCGCGAGTGTCCTTCTGGGCCTCTTTGTTATTCTTTTCGCGTGAGGCAAATTCATCCCAGGGCATGGATGTTGGTTGTGATCTCGGCCGTCCTGCAGATCCTCATCTTCCCATTGCCCGGTCTTTATGGTCTCTGCTGGTTTGCGCTCACCCCGCTCATTCTTGCGATCCTTCGTGCTCGTCCGGCAGGCGAACTGGAAATCGAGGGTTCGCCACGTTTACAGGACGCTACTCCGTGGCAGGGCTTCGTGCTGGGTTACGTCTGCGGAATCATATGGTATGCGGGAACGTGTTACTGGATCTTCGACACCATGCGCCTTTATGGCGGCCTGAGCGCGCCTATGGCCTTGCTGGTGTTGTTTCTTTTCTGCTGTTACCTCGGCCTGTATCACGGACTGTTCGGATTGCTTTTGGCCGTGCTGGCACGCGCGCGGGATGACCGGCCGGCCCTGGTCCTGGCGCCATTCCTCTGGGTCGCGGTCGAGCTCGCTCGCACGCGCATCACTGGATTTCCCTGGAACCTGCTCGGCATCGCGCAAGTCGGAAACATCCCGCTCTCTCGCCTTGCCAGTTGGACCGGGGTTTATGGCATTTCCTTCGAGATTGCGCTGGTCAACGTCGCGCTGGCCGCGGCATTCCTCATTCCACGGGCGAAGCGCACCACAATGCTCGTGGCAGGTCTTGCCGCCGCTGCCGTGCTGCAGGCCGGCCGCCTGGTAGAAGCGCCAACCGCAGCCACAGACCGCACGGCGCTGTTGGTTCAGGAGAACGTCCCAGTTCAGGCTGACTGGAGTTCCGCCTACTTCAACCAGACGATGGACGAACTGATTCAACTCACGGAAAAATCCGCCACCGATCAAAAAGTCGGCCTGATTGTGTGGCCCGAATCTCCGGCGCCATTTTTCACCAATGATCCGCGCTTCCGAGAATCCTTGAGCGATCTTGCTCGAAAGACAAACGCATGGCTGGTTGCTGGAGCCATTGGCAGTGATGCGCCGCGCCCGAATGCAGAGGGCCCGCTATTCAATTCCGCGCTGCTGGTCAGCCCCGGGGGGCAGATCGAATCTCGTTACGATAAAGTTCATCTCGTGCCGTTCGGCGAATACCTGCCGTTCCCGAGCCTGTTTGCGTTTGCCGGAGGACTCACCAAGGAAGTCGGCCAGTTCGAGCACGGCGCTTCCCATCGGCCGTTGAATGCGGGTGGCGAAATGCTGGGAACGTTCATCTGTTACGAATCAATTTTTCCCGATGAAGTGCGCCAGTCGGCAAACCAGGGGGCCGATGTATTCGTGAATATCTCGAACGACGGCTGGTATGGCGACAGCGGCGCCTATGCCCAGCACCTGAACCAGACGCGGATGCGGGCCATCGAGAATGACCGCTGGATCCTGAGCGCCACCGATACGGGAGTTACGGCCTCGGTTGATCCTTGGGGACGCGTGGTAGAACGGGCTCCGCGCAAGGAACGCACCGCGTTGATCGCGCCTTACGCCATCACTTCGGTCACTACTTTCTATACGCGCCATGGAGATTGGTTCGCATATCTCTGTGCGATAATTTCTATCGGGGCGCTGCTCGGGCGTCTTCCATTTCTCAAACAAAAACAGAAGGTTCAAACCTCTTCATGAATCAAGAGCTCGAACAGGAATACGAAAAGCTAAACAAGAAATCCCACGACCTCCGGGAGTATCTTTGACGCGGGCAAGGTCCGTCCGCAACTAGACGAAATTGAAAAGCAGGCTTCCGACCCGAACCTGTGGTCGAACCCGCAGCGCTCGCAGCAGGTCATGCGCGAGAAAAAGCGTTTGGAGCACGTCATTGCGACCGACGCGGACCTGGCACGCCGTGCCGACGACATCAACGCATATTTTGACCTTGCCAAAGAAGGCGAGAACGTTGACGCCGATCTTGAGCGCGAGATCGTTTCGCTGCGGAACCTGGTCGACAAGCTTGAGACCGAAACGCTGCTTTCCGGCGAGAACGACGCGCGCAATGCGATCGTCACCATTCATCCGGGCGCGGGTGGCACTGAGTCTCAGGACTGGGCCGATATGCTGCTGCGCATGTATCTGCGATGGGCCGAGCGGCAGGGCTTTGAGACGGTTCTGTATGACTACCAACCGGGTGAGGAAGCGGGGCTGAAGTCGGCAACCTTCGCCGTGAACGGCGAATATGCTTTTGGCCTGCTGCAGGGCGAAATCGGCGTCCACCGGCTCGTCCGAATCTCTCCCTTCGATCAGGCGAAGCGCCGCCATACTTCGTTTGCGAGCGTCTTTGTCTCTCCAGAAATCGACGACAGCATCGACATCGTCATAAAACCAGAAGATATCCGCATCGATACCTATCGCTCCAGCGGCAAGGGCGGCCAGCACGTAAACACCACGGACTCCGCGGTGCGCATCACTCACATCGCTACGGGACTGGTGGCGAATTGCCAGAATGAGCGCTCGCAACACAAGAACAAAGAACGTGCGATGAGCATGCTGCGGTCGAAGCTGTACGAGCATGAGATGGAGAAGAAGCGTGCTGCGACCAAGAAGATTGAGGATTCCAAGCTCGATATCGAATTTGGATCGCAGATCCGCTCGTACGTGCTGCAGCCTTATCGCATGATCAAGGACCACCGCACGAAGATGGAAGTTGGGGATGTGGACCGCGTGCTTGATGGCGATCTTCAGCCGTTTATTCGGGCGTATCTGCTGGCACGGCGCGGGGAAAAGCAGTGAAGAATCAGCTCTCCGCTTTCAGCCGTCAGCGATCCGGAACACTTCGACCATCCAGCCCTCTCGTTAACTCTCCCGCAGCGCGAAGGAGGGTAGGAGAACCGTGAAGCCTGGCAAGCCATTGAAACCTTTGAAACTCGGACGGCGATTTCAGCGAGCGTTCGAATTCGCCGCTGAGAAGCACCGAAAGCAAACCCGCAGGGCGTCAGCCATCCCGTACATTGCGCACCTCATGGGCGTTGCGTCGCTGGTCCTGGAGGCCGGTGGCGACGAAGACATGGCGATTGCCGCGTTTCTGCACGATGTGGTGGAGGATTGCGGTGGCGCAGCGATGCTGAAGGAAGTGCGGCGGCGCTTTGGAAAGCGCGTCGCCCATATCGTGGATGGATGCACGGATGCTTACGAGACCCCAAAACCGCCGTGGAAAGAGCGTAAAGTCAGCTATATCGATCGGCTGAAGAGGGAGGATTCCGACACCCGGCTGGTCTCGGCTGCCGATAAGCTTAACAACATTCGCTCCATCCTGAGTGACTATCGTGCTCTGGGCGAATCCGTCTGGACGCGGTTCAATGGAGGAAGGGATGGAACGCTTTGGTATTACCGGACTTTGCGGGACGAGTTCCTGCGAAGTAAGCCAAATCGTGTCACTCTCGACTTTGATATCGCGGTCCGGGAACTGGAGTCGCTGACCCGAGAAAAGCCAACTCCTGGTGCCGCATTCTGAGGTTTAGCGCATGCCGCGCATGATTGATCAGCTCCGCGCTTCGAAGTTGCCTTCGAACATGATGCAATTTGCCGCGCGTGGGGCGCTCCAGGTTTCACCGGCGGAGAACATTGAGATTTTGGTTCACCTCGCCCGCCATAACAAGGTTTTTGGCGATCTCGCCCGCATGACCCTCGCAGGATGGGACGAGAAAGCCTCCGTGGCAGCGGCAGGCGATCCGCAAACGCCGCGGGAAGTTTTGGAGTATCTCATCGCTCCCGATAATCTCCGGCCGAAGTTGTTGCCTGCGCTGCTGAATAATCCTTCGGTCCCGGAGTCTCTGATCGTCAAACTCGCCACGTCGGCGATGCGCGATACGATCGACGTGATGCTGAAGAGTGAGCGCGCGACTGCTATTCCGGCAGTTTTAAACACACTTCGGTCCAATCCGTACACGAAAAAGGGCGAGATCGAGGAACTACTGGGCAAAATGCAGGGCGGAGATGCCGCTGCTGCTCCCGGACCGCCGGCTCAGGCGTTGCCCCAAACGTCAGCAGCGGTTCAGCCGGTTACGGCCGATGCCACGGTCGCTGCTGCGCCTGTCGCGAACCCCGCCGTGAGTGACCCCGGCAGCCATGACCCTCAGCATGAAGAGGCAGTTGCCACTTATATGAAGGATCATGCGGCCGATATCGTGGCCGAAGGCGAGAAGCCATTCCAGGCCATTGGTGGAATCGTTGAGTTGCTCGGTCAGGATTACTTTCCTGTGGTTCAGAAAGCCGAAATTGCGTCGCCCGAAGCTTCGGCCACTGCACATGCGGTGACATCGACTGCAGCGGCATCGACTTCCGGCGCAGCCAGTTCGGCGGCCGCTAAGCCTGCCGTGGTAAAGGCCCACGGGCATCCGAACGAACTGCCGAAACGCGAAAACACGTTGCAGAAGATCAACCGGCTTGATGTCAAGGGACGCATCCAGCTTGCGCTGAAAGGCAACAAGGAAGAACGGTCGATATTAATTCGCGACGGCACCAAGGTGGTCGCACTTGCCGTGCTTGAGGCCCCAAAGCTCGCCGATGGCGAAGTGGAAAAGTTTGCCAGTCAGAAGAACGTGCTCGAGGCGGTGCTTCGGCAAATTCCGCTGAAGCGGCGGTTCATGAAAAACTATATCGTCGTACGAAATCTGTGCGCCAACCCCCGCACGCCGCTTGATTTGGCGCTGGGACTGATGAAGAATCTTCTGATCCAGGACCTGAAAAATATCTCTGCCAACAAGGAAGTATCGGAAACCATTCGCAAGCTTGCCCTGAAGATGTACAAGCAGAAGCTGGATGAAGCGAACAAGAAATAGATGGAGGAGATGTGGCCTCTTTGCCGCACAATGACCCCATTGCTGATCTGCTGAAGCGTGCTCATACGATTGCCGTGGTGGGTTTGTCAGACAATCCGTTACGCGCCAGTCACGGTGTTTCCGCCTACATGCAAAGCCACGGTTACCGGATTATTCCGGTGAATCCTCAGGTTGAAGAGTGTCTCGGAGAGAAGGCATATCCCAGTCTGCTGGAGGTTCCTGACAAGATCGATATCGTCAACATCTTTCGGCGGCCAGAATACGTGGAAGAAATTGTGGACCAGGCAATTAAGTTGAAAGTTCCTGCGGTCTGGATGCAGGAGGAAGTCATCCATGAAAAGGCGGCCGAAAAAGCTCGCAAGGCGGGAATCTTCGTCGTGATGGACCGCTGCATTCTGAAGGAACACCAGGTCCGTTCCCGCTAATCCCCGGTTTACTTCCTTAGAACTTAAGCCGCTCGCGTCGGAAAGCAATCTGCGCCGATGAATGGGCCTACGATTCTTTCCGATCCGAAATGCCATTTTCTGCCGCGCGAGAGCGCCTTGCCTTTATCTCCTGCAACCGCTCGCGAATGCGCTTCTCGATGCCTTCATTCGTTGGCTGGTAATAAACGTGTCCGCGGAGATTATCGGGCAGGCACTCCATATCCGTTACTTTGGATTCGAAATCGTGCGCGTACTGGTATCCCTGCCCGTAACCGAGTCCCTTCATCAGCTTCGTTGGGGCGTTGCGCAGATGCAGTGGAACGGATTCCGCTGCCGTTCGCTCAACATCGGCCTGCACGCTGCCGTAGGCGGTGTATAGCGCGTTCGATTTGGGCGCAACCGAAAGGTAAACGACGGCTTGCGCCAGCGCCAGATTGCCTTCGGGCATGCCAATAAAATCCACGGCGTCGCGAGCGGCCATACAAAGAGAAAGCGCATTCGGGTCGGCGAGGCCGATATCTTCGACGGCCATTCTCACCACGCGACGGGCAACGTAGAGTGGATCTTCTCCAGCTTCCAGCATGCGCCCCAACCAGTACAGGGCCGCGTCCGGATCGCTGTTGCGCACCGACTTGTGCAGCGCGGAAATGAGGTTGTAGTGCTCTTCGCCTGTCTTGTCGTAGAGCAGGATCCGTCGCTGCAGGGCATCGTGAACGATTTCGTCGGTGATCTCGAGCGTGCTGTCTTTGTTTTTCTGAGCCAGTCCGGCCGCAACTTCCAGAACGTTGTAGGCGCTGCGCGCGTCGCCGCTGGTGTAGTTGGCAATCTTCTTCAAGACATCATCGGAAGCCGTCACGCGCATTCCTCCCAGCCCGCGTTCGCCATCAGTAAGGGCCCGCTTTAACAGCGCAACGATCTGATCTTCGGTGAGCGGCTGCAAGACGTAGACTCGGCAACGTGAGAGCAACGCCGAGTTGATTTCAAACGATGGATTCTCCGTCGTAGCCCCGATCAGCCGAATGTTTCCCTTTTCGACGTGCGGCAGGAAGGCATCCTGCTGGGCCTTGTTGAAACGATGGATCTCGTCGATGAAGACGATCGTTCGCGTGCCGTACTGTTTGGCCCGTTCGGCATCGGCCATAACCTGCTTGATTTCCTTGATTCCAGCCAGCACCGCGGAGAACTCAATGAACTCCGCCTTGGTCATGTTCGCGATGATTTTGGCAAGAGTCGTCTTGCCAGTGCCTGGAGGTCCCCAGAAGATGATGGAGCCAGCGTCATCGCGCTCGATTGAGACCCGCAGCGGCTTACCGGGCCCGATCAGATGCTCCTGCCCGGCATATTCATCGAGAGTGCGAGGACGCATGCGATCGGCCAAGGGCCGCGTCGCGTCAGCTGACCCGCTGGCGTTCGGCATGGATTGAAACAAGTTCACGGAAGAAATGTACTACTCCTCAGCTTAGCGCATATCGGGAACAGGATTCTGCCCGGGGCTATAATGGCACGCGCTTATGGGCCTGGCTTCTGGTACTAAATTCGGATCCTATGAAATCATCGCGCCGTTGGGAGCCGGCGGCATGGGCGAAGTGTACCGTGCCCGCGATCCTCAGCTGGGGCGGGATGTCGCTATCAAGATTTTGCCGTCTTTTCTCTCTCGGGATGCCGATCGCCTGCGCCGCTTTGAACAGGAAGCGCGCGCGGCCGCTGCTCTGAATCATCCCAACATTCTTGCCGTGTATCAGTTTGGGTCTCATGACGGCGCTCCCTACCTCGTGTCGGAGTTGCTGGAAGGCCACACGCTGCGCGAAATTCTGCTGCGCGGACCGCTCCCGGCGCGTAAGGCTATCGATTACGCGGTTCAAACGGCTCACGGTCTCGCTGCCGCACATGAGAAGGGAATCGTTCACCGAGATCTGAAACCAGAAAACCTGTTTTTGACGAAAGATGGTCGAATCAAAATTCTCGATTTCGGCCTGGCCAAAGTCATCGAAACGACACGGGCAGCAGAGCCAACGAACCCAACGATGACGGAAGGAACCGAGCCGGGAGTCGTTCTTGGTACGGCCGGATACATGGCTCCCGAACAGGTGCGAGGAGAGGCGGCAGATGGCCGTGCCGACTTGTTTGCGCTCGGCAGCATTCTGCACGAGATGTTGACTGGCAAGCGGGCATTTCACAAGCCGACCTCTGCCGAGACAATGAGCGCGATTCTCAACGAGGAGCCGCCTCCGATTTCTCAACTGATTCCCGGCGTTGCTCCAGCGCTGCAGAAGGTCGTCCACCGTTGTCTGGAGAAGGTTCCGCAGCAGCGCTTTCATTCTGCGTCGGATCTGGCGTTCGCGCTCGAAGCACTGTCGGACTCCGGCAGCGGCCCCACTGCGCCATTCACTACTGCACGACCGTCAATCACCGGGCTGTGGCTCGGCTGGGCAGCGGGCGCAGTTGTCGTGATCATTGGTCTTTTCTGGTGGCTCACGCGTGTCCCGCCCGCACCAATAGTTGAGTCTATTGAGCAACTTACCAATGACGGACAGAACAAAGCAGGGTCGCTTGAGGCAGATGCCTCACGCATTTATTTCAATGAGGGACCGACTGGTAGTTTCCGAGTCGCACAAGTCTCCATTAACGGCGGTCAGACCGGACAGGTTTCGACAGAGGTGCTCAATCCCGATATTCTCAGCCTCACCAAAGACGGTTCTGCTCTGCTGGTCTCAAGTGGTGGCTTCATTCAGGATCACTTCTCGATTTGGATGGTTCCTCTGCCTGCGGGGCAGGCCCGCCGCCTGGGGGATGAGGATATGGTAGGGGCACGTCTGTTCCCGGATGGCAGGTTGATCTATCTCACTGAATCCGGTTTGTATGTCGCCGAAAAAGATAAATCCAATCCTCGCAGACTAGAGGAACTCTCGAAATTTCGAAGATTGCCGCGGGTGTCTCCCGATGGTCAGCGCTTGGTTTTCGTCGATGCGACGGATCAAGGGTGGACGATTAATGAGGCTGCCGCGGACGGAAGCAATGTCCGACCTATTCTGAAGTCGCGTGAGGGTTTGCCTGGAGACGTGTGCTGCGTCCGCTGGACTGAGGATGGTAGTTTCTTGCTCTTTCGCGGGCTGACCGAAGGACGATGGGATATATGGGCATTACGCGATGAGAAGCACTCGTTTCGCCGAACTCCTTTGCCTTTGCGTCTCACGAGTGGGCCAATCTCTTACAGTTCGTTCGCTCCCAGCCGCGATGGAAAGAAGATTTTTGCCGTTGGCGCGCTGCTTCGCGGCGAACTGGAGCGTTACGACCCGAAATCGCAGCAGTTTGTTCCCTTTCTGGGAG
>JASLEQ010000539.1 GCA_030151135.1 Candidatus Sulfotelmatobacter sp.
ATTGCTGGATGACGCTGACAGCAGCCACGCAGAAGCAGCGCGGGAAATGTACGTTACGCACGACTATGTGACGCTCCACATCAATGGGGTCCGCTATCTCGAAAAAGCACCATTACCGTACTGGCTTGTAACCCTGAGCTATCACCTGTTCGGCGTAAATGAATTTGCTACTCGTCTTCCCATGGCCTTATCCGTTTTCTCTCTTGGACTCCTCGCCCTCTTTTGGGGACGACAGGCCTTTGGAGAGCGAACCGGCGTTTATGCTGCCGCCTTCGTGTATACGGCAGTGGGAATGTTCTTATTCACACGCGTCCTGATTCCCGATGTGCTTCTCAGCCTCCTGATTGCCGCTTCTCTCTACTTCTTTCTTGCGGCGCTGAAAACACGAGATGAAGCTTGGTGCTGGTACGCCGGATACATCTGCATGGCTCTGGGCGTGCTTACGAAAGGATTGATCGCACTAGTGTTCCCGGGGGGGGCAGCGGTTTTCTATCTCCTTCTCACGGGAGAGTGGCGCCGTTGGCGGGAGTTCCGGCTGATTTCGGGGCTGATACTATTTTTCGCCATTGCGGCGCCGTGGCACGTCCTCGCCGGGTTGCGAAACACCGGGGGCCAGAACGGGCACGGATTTTTCTGGTTCTATTTCGTCAATGAACATTTCCTGCGATTTCTTGGAAAGAGATACCCTCGCGATTACAACAAACTGCCCGCAGTCCTGTACTGGTCTCTCCACCTCGTTTGGCTCTTCCCCTGGAGTTTTTACCTGCCAGCTGCAATCAAAACGGCAGTGGATGCACGTAGAGAGGGCATTCGAAACTCATTCGCCCAACGAACTCGACTCATGTGCTGGATTCTCGCGGGATTGATCCTTATATTCTTCGCCATCTCCACGAACCAGGAATACTACACATTCCCTGCTTATTTACCGTTACTTATGCTGCTTGCTGACGGCGTTGGCCAAAGCGAGCAGTATGAGAATCAAACCGGCAAATGGCGAGGATGGCTGAGAACCTCGGCTGGAATTCTGGCCGTGATCGGTGTCCTCGCTGGACTTACTTTGATTGCGATGCTCTGGAAATCGCGCTACCTGCCATTTGAGCCAGACATCGGTACAGTTCTTGCTAAACACAACATGAGCACTGATACCCTGTCGACTTCGCACGTGCTCGATCTCAGTTATGAATCCTTTGCGGCGCTAAGACTTCCGGCCATTCTCGCAGCCATAACATTGTTGACTGCGTTTCCAGTGTCACTATGGTTGCGCTTACGCCGACGTCATTATGCGGCGACATGGACCTTAGCTTTAGGAACGGCGGTCTTTCTGATCGCGGCACATGTTGCATTTGCTAGATTCGGTCCGTACTTGTCATCGCGGGATCTCGCAATCCAAATCGCCACGCGTGCGAAGCCGCAAGATCGAGTTTTGATTTACGGCGATCAGGCATTTGGTTCTTCCTTGCTTTTTTACCTACATCGTCCGATCGAATTGGTGGAAGGGCGCACGACATCCATGTGGTTCGGCTCCACTTTTCCAGATGCTCCGAAAATCTATCTTACTAATGCTGATCTGCTGGGAGAATGGAAAGGTCCGCAGCGGCTCTTCTTGTTTGTGCCCGAACATTTGAAGTCAAAGGTTGATGCGCTTCTGCCTGATCGTTACGTCATTGCAGAGGTTTCCGGGAAGTTTGTTTACAGTAATCAGCCGTGAAACCTGAAAAGGCTCTGCTAGACTTTGGAATCTTCACTGTCATCATCGGGAAGGAGCGAAAATGACTGGAAAGTCCCGGGTTGTTTCCCTCATATTCACTTGCGTGAGTGTTATCGGGGCCTCGCAAGTTCAATCTCTGGCACAAGCTGCCGCAGGGCCGAAGAAGGCCGAAGAGCAATTTAAAAACATTCAGGTTCTCAAAGGAATTCCAGCGGATCAGCTGATTCCGAGCATGCAATTCATCACGGTCTCGCTTGGTGTCGAGTGCAGTTTTTGCCACGTCAAGGATGCTTTCGAGAAGGATGACAAGAAGCCGAAGCAAACCGCGCGAAAAATGATGGAGATGATGTTTGCTATCAACAAAGAAAATTTTGCGGGCAATCGCGAAGTCACCTGCTACTCCTGCCATCGGGGAAGCGTGCACCCGATCTCGATACCAGCCGTCATGACTGAGAGTACGAAGCAGGCGCCCACTGAGCCACATCCAGCAGAGACGGCGGAAATAGCTCCGGGTTCTGCGAAACAGGAGGCGGGGCCTACTGCAGATCAGTTGGTCGACAAATATATACAGGCGCTTGGCGGTGCGAGGGCAATCGACGCCGTAACAAGCAGGGTCATGAAAGGGACGATTGATGTTGGCGGTCACTCACTTTCCATCGAGGTGTATTCCCAAGATCCGGAAAAGAGAATCTCTTTTACTCATATGCCTGATGGTGACAGCGTGACGGCATTCAACGGTCAAGAGGGGTGGCTCGCCAGTCCGGGACGTCCTGTGCGCGAGATGCATGGAAGTGATCTTGATGCAGCTGCCATGGATGCTGACCTGCACCTAGCAACTCACCTGAGAAAGATGTTCGATCAGTTGGAAGTGCGGGACAAGGAGCAGGTCGGCGACCGACGAGCATATGTGGTAATCGGTCGAACCCCGGGAAAAACTCCCGTCCAGCTCTACTTCGATGTTGATTCCGGATTATTGCTACGGCTTGTGCGTTATGGAGACACTGCCTTGGGCTGGATCCCCACTCAGATCGATTACAGCGATTATCGCGAAAGCGATGGCGTCAAAGTCCCCTACCGGTGGACCCTAGCCAGGCCCAGTGGAATTTTTACGATCCAAGTCAGTGAAGTTCAAGAGAACGTCCCCATCGATCCTGCGAAGTTCACAAAGCCTGTCGCGTCAGAGCAGTCGAAGGGAGCGGCAAAATAGAGAAATGCCGCGCGCTGGATGCAGTGCGGCGCCTTGCACCTCGGAATACCGTTTGAATCTAGCTCGCTTGCTCTGCCGGCTCCGGAGTCGTCACTACTGAGTCGGCTTCGATCCTGACTTCAACCTCGGCTCCCGGCTTGAGCTTCACGGTGTTCCCCGCCGCATCCTTGAGGCGATTGGGAACCCGAATCTCTTTGTATAGGTGATCCGCGCCTTCGACTTCTATTTGGGCTTTTTCTTTTTCGCCGCTGTGAGGGTGGGCTTTTATGATCTTTTCCACCTTCCCGGGCAAGCTGGTGCTGGCTTTTTCTTCTCTCGACACTCCTCGATTCCTCCATCCCGGACGGACGTTCTTCGGACCGGAAGAACTAGTCTCTCCGATATTTCCTGTAGGTGCCAATACAGTGAAGACCCTACCTCTTAGAGTGGAGGCCGCTGGGAAGCTTAACTGGTCGGTTAAAGAGGCGACAAAGATGTACTCAGGATGGGGAATCGAATAACAAATCCTGATAGCCACGATAAATAGTTTCAATTTCCGCGATTCAAGGTGCAACTGTAGATTGAGGCATCGTTGCGCAGGTTAATTCACGCGCCAGGAGAATCGTCTTCAGTGTCTAACCGAAACAGGCCTATCACATGGTGGTTTGTAATCTTGTTGATTGTGGCCTTTGCGCAATGCGTTTGCGCCCAATCGAGCACTGCCGCGAGCCCGTCCTCGGATACGGCCACGCGCCTGCAAAGCTTGAGCAGCAAGTGGCGGATGCTAAAGGTTCTGCTGACAACGCCTGGATGCTTGTCAGCTCGGCGCTGGTGCTCATGATGACTGGGCCGGGGCTGGCTTTGTTCTATTGCGGGTTGGTTCGTAAGAAAAACGTGCTGGCAACGATGATGCAGAGCTTTGCGCTGATGGCTGTAGTCACCGTGTTGTGGGCGCTCTTCAGTTACAGCTTCTCTTTCGGAGCAGGTAACAGTTTCTTTGGGGGATTTCAGAATCTCTTTCTTCGAGGCGTTGGGGCCACTCCAGATCCTGACTACGCTGCAACAATCCCAGTCCAGACCTTTATGGTCTATCAGCTCATGTTCGCCATCATCACTCCAGGGTTGATTGCGGGCGCATTTGCTGAGCGCATGAAGTTCAGCGCCATGCTCCTCTTTACCGCAATTTGGTCAATCCTTGTCTATGACCCAATGGCGCATATGGTATGGGGGAAAGGTGGCTTGTTAAATGCATCTCTTGGGGGGCGGTTTCCGACTCTCGATTTTGCTGGAGGAACCGTTGTCCACGTGACCTCGGGGGTCTCGGCCTTGGTCTGCGCGCTGTACCTGGGCAAGCGCGTGGGATATCCCAAGGAGCCTATGCCACCGCACAGCGTCGTGCTCAGCTTCATCGGAGCCTGCCTGCTGTGGGTAGGATGGTTCGGATTTAACGCGGGAAGTGCGTTAGCGGCCGGTAGCCTTGCGACCAGCGCTTTTGTGGCGACCCATTTCGGAGCCGCTGCCGCAGCTGTAGGGTGGGCCGGTGCCGAGTGGATTCGTAATGGCAAACCAAGCGTCCTAGGGGGGATCTCGGGGGCAGTCGCGGGCTTGGTGGCGATTACTCCTGCAGCGGGCTTCGTGCAGCCAATGCCAGCTCTGCTGATCGGTTTGATCGCAGGAGTCTTTTGTTATTGGATGGTAGCCGTAGTTAAGACGAAGCTCGGTTATGACGACTCGCTCGATGCCTTTGGCGTTCACGGGGCCGGCGGAACTCTCGGGGCCATATTGACTGGGGTATTCGCCGTGAGTGCGGTCAACCCGATCTTTAAAGATGCCCATGGAAACGCCTTGCCCTCAGGCCTGATTGAAGGGAATGCTCATCAGTTGCTCAATCAGTTCGTTGGAATCGCCCTTGCCTGGGCCCTGGCCATCGTTGGAACCCTCGTCATTTTGAAGTTTGTGGATGTGATAATCGGCCTGCGCGTTTCCGAGGAAGAAGAAGCGCAAGGCCTGGATCTCTCGCAGCACGGTGAAGAGGGATATTATTGGGAGGCGTCTGCTTAGCCGGCTGGATTTCTCGCCAGCGAACGCAGCATCCATTAACAGAGAACAGGACTTCTAGAGACTATGACGAAGGTGGAAGCAGTCATACAAAACTCCAAGCTGGAAGCCGTAAAATCTGCGCTGCAGGAGATCGGCGTAGAAGGTATGACCGTGCTTGAAGTCCGCGGACACGGACGACAGAAGGGACATACCGAGGTTTATCGAGGCCGCGAGTACAGCGTGGATTTAATTCCTAAGACCAAGATTGAAATCGTGCTTGCTGACACGATGGTCGATAAGGCAGTTCAGACGATTCTAGCGTCGGCACGCACCGGCAAAATTGGAGATGGCAAGATCTTTCTGTCTCGGATCGACGAAGCTATTCGCATTCGCAATGACGAGCGGGGCGAAGGGGCGCTGTAGATGGAAGATGGACAGAGCTGCGGACCCTCGGTTTGGCGTGTTGAGCGGTTCGCCTTGCGGGTCACAAGGCATTCTTCACTATGGCGGCGTCCACTCTCATTGGCGAGCTGAGGGTTTCCCTTCATGAGGAATCGGCGCGAATCCAGCGCGACTTTGAACTCACTGGCCAAGGACGCGCTTGCGTCACCCAGCGTACTCAACTCATCGAAGAAATCCTCTTCCGGCTTTGGCGGGATATCGTTTGTCCCGATGAGGCCAACCCTGCCAACTTTGCACTCATCGCAACTGGCGGCTTTGGGCGGGGATGGCTCTTTCCGTATTCCGATATTGATCTTTTA
>JASLEQ010000591.1 GCA_030151135.1 Candidatus Sulfotelmatobacter sp.
CAATCACCGTCCGGCGCTGCTTCAGGTGTGCCCAGCATAGCGATACCCAAAACCACCGCAGTGCTGGTCATCGAGACTCCCAGACAGGGCATAACCCCAGAACAAATCATGGCCGTCATACCGGAAGAGATTCGGGCAACGGTGAAGCTCTACCTCGACGGGAAAATTCGCGAGTGGTATTCGCGCGGCGATGGCAAAGGCATTGTCTTCCTGCTCGATGCAACGACTGAAGGCGAAGCCCGCGCTATTATGGAAACCCTGCCGCTAGCAAAAGAACATTTGATGGATTCGCAGTACATTCCCGTCGGCCCCTTAATGCCGCTGAGGGCGCTACTGTGAGCGGGAGCGCAGTCCCTCACCCGATCTCCGATGGCCCCGCGACGAGGTCCGACGGCCCTCGCCCAAATCGACGGCAGACCTTTTAGCCACTGTTTCGAGCCATCAACAGGGCGGGGAGAGTTCAGTGCCTCGCCTCACCGGTCGACAGCCTTTCTAAATGGAAAGCCTCTGCTGGGAATTGCTTTCATACACAGGCAAGGTAGACCGGTATGAAAGCGCCGATCGGGGCGAATCCAGTCGTACGCGGAGTGCCGGGCCCGAGCCTGGAACATAAGGATTTATACCTCTTGACAAGCCACGACACGTTTTCGGCGCCCTACGCGTTTGCGTACGATATGCAGGCCGTGGGACGCGCAAAGGGTGGGAGAAGTTACGGGAGGGGGAGCCCACGGGAGGCACTTGGGGCCTTCCGGCAATTTGCCTCCAACCTCGCGCCTTTCCAGTTGCATCTATTTGCACAAATCGCCACGATCTTCCGCTCGCCTTTTGTGTGTCAACGCTGACATCAGTGCGCTCGCGGCTAAACAATCAGGAGTCATATAGATGAGACGTCTTGTTGGATTTCTATTAGGTTCACTCTTATTTGCAGCACCAGCCGTGTGGGCCCAAAGCAGCAGCGGTCACACCGACCACGCCGAAGTTGGCATCTTCGCCGAATACTTCCGCTTCTCCGATCCCGGACCGACCAGCAACTATATCGGCCTGGGCGGTCGCGCCGCCTTTAACCTGAATTCCAGCGCTCAGATCGAAGCCGAAATGGGATACGACTTCGAGCGCAACTACACCAGCACCTTTAACAATGGCGTATCCACTGCCACGGTCGCCAGCAGGCTGCGCGTGCTGCATGGTCTCTTCGGCCCCAAATTTTCGACAGGCTCCGGCCCGTTTCGCTTCTTCGTCACCGGCAAAGTCGGATTCGAAAATTTCACCGTAACTAATTTAGGAGCGCCTACCGGTTTCAGCAACGCAGTTGGTCTGGGTAGCGGCTCAACCTACTTCGCCCTCTATCCGGGCGGCGGCATTGAAGCGTTCGCCGGACCAATCGGCGTCCGCGCCGAAGTTGGCGACAACATCTTTATCAATAACGGAGTGCATAACAACCTGCGCATTAGTTTCGGCCCGCAGTTTCGCTTCTAGCTTCTGCGTATCACTAGCTTCTGCGTATGAAAGACTGGCGGCCGCAAATGGCCGCCCTTTCTTTTTGGTTCTTGCTTTCATCCCGCTGTGACCCTCGTCACGGCGCCCGCAGAACTCTTTCCGCCATAGTAAAACTTGGCGGACCCTTCGCAATCCTCGCCATCATTAGCCGAGCCCTCTCGGCCCTCTTTCATCAATCCGTGGGTTGTCACCGTCTCCGTGATGTTGGCTACCTTCATGGAAGTTCTCGATACCACCGTCGTCAACGTCTCCATCCCTCACATCGCCGGAAATCTCGCCTCCACCAACGAGGAAGGCACTTGGGTTGTCACGTCTTACCTTGTATCGAACGCCATCGTTCTGCCGATTTCCGGATGGCTTGCCAACCACTTCGGTCGCAAGCGCCTTCTGTTGGCCTGCGTCGCCGGATTTACCATCACATCACTCTGCTGCGGCTTGGCCACTTCGCTTACGCAACTGATCGCTTTTCGAGTGTTGCAAGGGTTGACCGGAGGAGGTCTCCAGCCTCTCGCGCAGGCCATTCTGCTTGAGACTTTTCCCAAAGAGCGCCACGGTCACGCCATGGCCGCCTTCAGCGTCGGTATCTTGCTCGCGCCAATCCTCGGCCCCACCCTCGGTGGCTGGATCACCGACAACTACACCTGGCGCTGGATCTTTTATCTCAACTTGCCAGTCGGAATTCTCTCGCTGTTCCTGATGAACCGCTACGTCTTCGACCCGCATTACGTCAAGCGCGGCACTGGCAAAGTTGATCTATGGGGCATAGGATTTCTCGCCCTCGGCATCGGCTCGCTTCAGGTCCTCCTCGATACCGGCCAGCGCAAAGATTGGTTCTCTTCCGATTACATCCGCATCTTCAGCCTCTTTTGCGTCTTCGGGCTTGCCGCGTTGGTGATTCGCGAACTCACGACCGATCATCCCGTCGTCGATCTGCGCGCACTGAAAGATCGCTCGTTCAGCGCAGGAGTGTTGCTCATTGCCCTGGTTGGATTCGTTCTCTACGCCAGCCTGGTTCTACTCCCTCTGTACCTGCAGACACTGATGGGGTATCCAGCCTACAATTCGGGCCTCGCTCTTTCTCCTCGCGGAATCGGAGCTCTGCTCTTTACTCCGCTAGCCGGACATCTCACCACCAAAATAGATCCTCGTCGATTGCTGCTGGTCGGGTTCATCATCGGCGCGATCACGATGTTTCAGCTCTCGGGCCTGAATCTCCACGCTGGATTCTGGGACATCTTCTGGGCGCAGATCCTCCAAGGCGTCGCCCTGAGTTTCCTTTTTATTCCCCTGGCATCGCTCTCGGTCTCGCACATCCCGCCGCAACGAATGGGCAACGCCACCAGCATCTTCAACCTGATGCGCAATATCGGCGGCAGCGTCGGCATCGCCATCATGACTACGTTCCTTGCCCGACGCTCCCAGGTCCATCAAAACCACCTCGTCGCCAATGTCACTGCGGGCAGACCCGAGACTCTTCGCTTCCTCTCGGGGATGCGCGCGAATTTCGCGGCTCATGGTGCCGATTCCGCGACCGCCTCCCGCAAAGCGCTCGCCGCCCTCTACGAACTCGTCCAGCAGCACGCCTCCATGCTCGCCTTCGTCGAAGCTTTTTGGCTCATGGGAGTGGTTTTCCTTCTCATGATCCCATTCCTGCCGATCCTGCAATACGACAAGAAGAAGCGCTCTCCCAATCGCGTAGCGGAGTTCCAAAGGGTCACTCTTCCTTCGCCTTCTCAATCTCTCACGTCCCCAGCACAAGAACCGGAGCAGATCCCGCACGAAGAACACCATCTGGCATTTCACTGACTCAGTTCGTAGGGATAATAGTGGCCGAGGGCTGAGGCCCGGCCCTGTGATAAAGTATCCCCACTCGCTCAAGCTGGCTGTGGGGCCGGCTAGTCCTGAGATTTCCCCTCATCGAAGGAGCATTATGAGCACCCTCCGCGATCTCATCCGCAACCGCAAACTCTACTCCATCGAATCCACACGCACTATCCTCGACGCCGCCCGCTACATGATGGAGCACAACATTGGTGCCGTCCCCATCCTCCGCAACGGCGAATTGCTCGGCATTGTCTCCGAACGAGACATCATGAATCGCGTCGTGGCCATCGGCCGTACGCCGGGCACGACCGCCGTCACTGAAGTCATGACCGCCAACCCGCGCTCCGTTTCCGTTGACGACAGTTTCGAAGAGTGCCTGTTCATCATGCATGAATTCGGGTTCCGCCATCTCCCGGTCCTCGATGGCAAAGAATTGAAGGGATTGGTTTCGCTTCGCGACGTCCTGATGCATCAGGCGGCAGAAATTGAGCGCCAAACTCAGCGCGCCGCCTCCTAAGGAACTCGGTCCCGTAAGCTCACAGCGATGACCGGAATTCAGGAATGGCTCTGCAAACGCCGGGCTAAATCGGCGGCAGGACTTTGATTCGCTCGATGAAGATCTAGGTTTTGGGCGGAGCCGTTACCGTCAAAGTCACGGTCGGACCTGTGTTGGTGGCGCTGACGTTGCTCGATACCACGCCGTTCGAATCCACTCCGACAATCGTAAACGTGTAAGTGTTTGCCGGAGTCGTCCCATTGGGCGTGCTGGTTGTAGCGGTAGTGTTCGTGCCGCAGGCGGGCACCAGAAGAAACGAGGCTCCGATCACAAAGACGGCCAGCAGCGCCCACGCTTTTCTCGACTTCCTGCACCCGGTGGCGGCTCCTATCCCCACGAAACCCAAAATTGGCAGTGACAGCCACAACGCATAAAAGCTGGGCCGATGAGTTAAGGCCCCCGTCGTTACTGGGCCGAAAGTACTGATGTTCAGGTTCGCGCTCGCCGCCGTCGCGCCATTCAGCGTCAAGGTCGGTGTTCCGCCCGGATATGTAAAAGAGCACACCGGAGGAATCGTCACCAGTGGCGTCAGGCTTCCGCAACTGAGTGTAATTCCACCGCTCGGTGTCTTATACCCGTTCGCGGCGTTAATGCTGATCACGCCCTGCGCCGCGTTGCCCGCTACTACGCTCGTGGGAGAAACCGCACTCGCAATCGTGATGGTGAATTGCGGCGTAACCGCCAGCACCGTGAAGTCTTGCCCTGGATTTGTAGTCGTAAAGCCAGTCGCTGGATCCGTTCCCGTCACCGTGACCGTGTAAAGTGTCTGTGTCGTTGTAGCTTGAGTTGTCAGATTTGCCGTGACCGTCGCAGTCGTAGTCACCGAACTCGGACTCACATTGCAAACTGGCGGGTCCGTCGTGCTGATCGCCGCCGTGACTTGGCACGTGAGATTGATCGTGCCCGAAAATCCGGCCTGCGGCGTCACCTGAATCGAGATCGACGACACTCCGCTGGGAGCCACCGCGCTCGGAGAAAGCGCCGAAATCGTTAGCGCAAATTCCGGTGTCTGGCCCTGCACCCGTGGCACCAGTGCCACTAAAAAGGCCAATGCAAAAACGGCCGGTGTCCCGGCCCGTCTCATCTTCAACCTGAATTTTGATTCCAATCGCTCGATCGACATGAACTGGATGTGATTCAACTACCTTCGATTCGCCCGCTTCGAAAAAAGCTGCCCGCCCCACCCGATTCTAACATCATGTGGCGCGGACACCTCGCTCGGAAGGGTATTGATTGCTGGCCGAGCAATTCGACAATCCCCGCCTTCCTCACCAAGGTTATTGATCGTAATCGAAAGGCTGCTTCGCGCGAACCTCTGCTCCTTACGGGACCGTAATGATCAACCCAGTGCAGGTCTTCGACCCACGCCGCCGGTAGCTGTGTTGCACGGCTCCATCGAAGTACACCGCATCCTCCGCCTCCAGTTCAATTTCTTCGCTGCCAATCTTCAGCGTCAGCGACCCTTTCATGACATACAGCAATTCCACTCCAGGATGCTGATGCGGCTTCGCCGGAATGTCGTGGAACTCAGCCACGTATCCGCTTAACTTGCGTTCGGTCGCTTTGTAGTCCAGGCATTCGAAATAGTAGGGAACATCCTGCACGCCGGGTCTTTCCGGAAACCGCTTGCGTTCTTCTTTCCGCACGACGCTGACCAACCGTCGCTGCCGTTCATCCGTAAAAAAATAATCGAGCCCCACGCTGTACACCATTGCGATTCGCAGCAACGTCGGCAGTGTGGGAAATAGCTTCCCCCGTTCCAGCTTCGACAACAGCGCCGGAGAAAGCCCCGTATGCTTGCCCAATTCCACTAAACCTAAACTCTTGCGCAGACGCAGGGTCCGCAACTTCTCCCCGATCGAATACCGGCCCAACCCCTGCACAACCGTTTCGTTCATCAACCACCGTTTCCAGCCAATAAAATAAACGTGCCTGGCGACTCAGGGCAACCGCCCCCACGAAAATGGGAATGGGCGTGTCCCGCCTCTGCCCCATTGCGCTGGGCCGGAACTGAATCACGTGGTCATCATGGAAGGACGATGAACCGGGTCAATGAGTGTGTGAAGCGCACAGCGCCAGCCCAGACAGGCCCCAAGACGCTCCACCCTGAGGGCGTGTCTGCGACTCGCCGCCGCTCTGCTGACCGAAAGCCGAGAGCAAGAAGCTAGCAGCTAGCTTTACTTCTGCTTCTTCTTCCCAAACAGTCCCATCACGCTGTTGATCGGATTCTGCTGCTGCGCTCCTGCCTTACCCTGGCCTTGTTGCTGGCTCAGAACATTCTGCAGCAGGCCGGTGGCAATCCCTTTTACGTCCGGCGTGAATTTCGGATCGGCCGTCGTTCCGGTCACTCCAAACGGAACATTCATCCCGCCAACTTGCGCTTTCATCTTGAACGCCAGTTCGTTCGAGGGACTGACCGTGCCGTCGCCCGTAATTACGCCAATGGCAGGTACAGTTAGATTCATATTGTTCGCCGCCGTCCCCGCCGGAGACATCTTCACGTCGGAACTCAGATTCTGGATCGTCGTATCGTTCCCGGTGTTCTTTCCCCCAAGAGCCGAGATGGCTGACATCTTCTGCCCCAGGTTGAAATTCGCCAGCTGGGTGTTCTGCATCTTGACCGATCCCGTCGAAACCAGTTTGTCCACTGGCCCGGAACTGGCAAGAGTCACGTCTAGGTGTCCACCCTTCAGCGTCGCATTCGGAGGCAGTATCACTCCCACCGCAGGCAGCATTGCTTCCAGGTCATCCACTGGCATGTTCTGCCCATCCAGTTTCAGATTCACGACCGTAACTTTGCCGTGCACGTCGTACGTTCCCGTCAAGTGCGCCACCGCCTGGCCCATCGATATATCGCATTGCCGGATATCGCCAGTTTCTTTTGCGAGGTTATGCGTAATACCGAACTTCACATCCACCGGACGCCCCGCCGGGCCGCCTTTCTTCACAACCTGCAGTTTGTTCGCTGTCAGCGTCCCATCCACGGTAGCTTGTTGCCCGTTCGACTTAACGTTTCCATCAAGGTTCGCAATTCCCGAGATCCCCGCTGCCGGATCAATAAAGCCCGATGTCGCCAGGTTCATGTTCTGCACGTTGATTTTCGCGTCAAGCGGCGTCCGGGCAGCGTCATTCGCGTCGATCGGTCCCGCATGTCCCGTCAATTTCATCGTTCCACCCGACGGCAGGTCCGCCGTCATCTGAAATGGAAACGAGGTTGTGAAAGAGAAATCCGTGACCGTGATATCCACCTTGTCATAAACCCGCTTCGTATTATCCCCGACCTGCGAAATCGTCACCTTCCCATTGTTCACATTGAGCTTTGCCACCGACAAATTCGGATTACTCCCCGTAGTTTGCGCGGCCTTCTGCTGTTCTTTCGGAGTCTGCTCCGCCTGCGTGCTCGGCGTGGCCTGTTGCCCCTTGGTCGGCGCCGAAGGGTTCTTCGCTCCCAGGCTCGAGAAATTCCATTTCTCCCCGTTTTCCGACTTGACCAGGCTGATTTCCGGATCGTTCAAAGTCAGTTCGGTCACGTTCAGCGTCTTCGAGAAAATCAGCGGAATCAGTTCCACTCCTACCCGGAGCGATTTCGCCTGTACAAATGCCGCCTGGCTGAATTGCGGATCATCCGCAATGGAAATATTGTCTGCGCCCACGGAACCTGAAAATAGTGACAGCGACAGGTTTCCCACCTTGACCTGCCGTCCCAGTGCTTCCGTCAATTCGCCTTCCAGCTTTGGGCGGAATGTGTTCGCGTCAATAAAAAAAGGAATCGCGATAATAATCACGATCAGAACTACGATGATGATTCCGATGATCTTGAGAGCTTTCATGGTCTTCCTCCTACCGAAACGGTGAACGTTAGGGGTTGATGTGGCGGAGAAAACTTGCGGCGTCGCAAGTCTATCACTGCGGCTCCCCCACCAATTCTGGCGACGGCACCGCCCGATTTGGATTCTCGCCTTTATTTCCAGCCGCGGCCTGGAGTTCCCGCTTTGCATCCGCGCCACGGCCGAGACGCTGCAATGCCTGCGCCCGGAGATAATGCGCGTCGGTACGCTCCGGATCCACCTTCAATGCTGCGCCCGTCTCCGCCAGCGCCGCCGCATATTTCTGTTGCTTCTGATAAATCTTCGCTAGCCCCAACATCGAATTCACCAGCCGCGGATCCCTCTTCAAAGCTTCGCCATAGCTCTTTTCCGCCTTGGCGTCCTGCTGCGTCAACCAATACGAATTCCCGATCTCCTCGTAATTCAGCGCCATATCAGGCTCGATCCCCGCATCTTTCTCGAATTCCTCCCGCGCCGCCGCATATTCCTGCTTCTTCATATGCGCCAGCCCGAGATTGAAGTGCACAAACGGCAGCCTCGGATCTTCCTTCGCCGCCGCCTCCAATTCCTGGATCGCCGGTTCATACTCCTCGCGATTTAGATAGTATTTCCCGGCGAAAAGATGGTACTGAGCCGAGCCATCTCCAATTTTCGTAAGTTGTTCCGCCGCCTGTCGATCCAACTCTTGCAGTCCGGCCCGGTGCGCGGCGTTCGAAAGTACATACAAATAAGGGAAATGCGTTGATTCTTCCCCCCAAAGCGGTTTTAGCGTCTCTGCCGCGTCCGACCACCGGTCCACAAAGAAGTAGCAGAGCCCCAGCAGATACCGCGCCTGCGATCTCTGGGGTTGTTCCTGTACGACAGCCTCGAAAAAGGGTATTGCTTTAAGAAATTCATTCTGCCGGTAGTAGGCGAGTCCGATATTCAGCCGGATCCCGGCCTCCTGCGGCATGAGTTTCTCAGCTTTATGCAGTTGCTCGAGCGCCCGGTTCCATTGCTTCCGTCGCATATAAACCACGCCTAAATTGGCGTATGCCGCTCCCGACCTCGGATCCATTCGCACCACTTC
>JASLEQ010000604.1 GCA_030151135.1 Candidatus Sulfotelmatobacter sp.
TTTCTACCTTTTCTCTTCGCACCGGTTGCTACCAAACACCCTGGTCACCACCGCCGGCAGCAGCCAGTGGGCACGCGCCATCGTTCTCATCATCTTTGCCTACGGAGGATTCGAGGCCGCGCTCATCTCTGCCGGCGAAGCAAAAGATCCACGCCGCGATATCCCCTTCGGACTACTCACCGCGCTCATTACCTGCGCACTGATCTACGGTCTGATTCAATGGGTAGTCGTAGGCGCGTTGCCCGATCCGGGGCATAGTGAACGCCCCCTCGCTGACGTTGCTCGCATTGCCATTGGAGCAGGCGGGGCCGATTTCGTCGCCGTGGGCGCTCTCTTTTCTGTCTACGGATATCTCAGCGGGAACCTGCTGGCCACCCCGCGCATCACCTTCGCCCTCGCCCAGCGCGGGGACTTCCCGGCGTTCTTCGCCGTTATCCACCAACGCTTCCGCACACCCTACATATCGATCGTCGCCTTCGCTGCACTCGTCTGGGCGCTTGCCGTGTTCGGCACCTTTGCCGCAAATGCCACCCTCTCCGCCGGATCACGCCTCTTCTACTATGGCGTAGTCTGCGCAGCGCTGCCGGCCCTTCGAAAGAAAAACCGCGAGCAGCCGCTCATTCGTATGCCGGCGGGAAATGTCCTCGGGATATTGGGAGCGCTGATTTGCGCTGCCCTCCTGACACAAATCGAATACAACAAGTCTCTGATCTTGCTTGGCGCGGTAGCCGTCGCCTTTCTTAATTGGCTTGCGGTCAAGAATCATTCTTAAGCTCGCTAAAGAACGTCACAAGCACAGGTCGGCGGGAGGAAAGGAACGGATTGGGGCCGCTAACCTCGCTCCATCGCCAGCAGCGTCTTCTTCCTCTCGCTGCCCCACCGGTATCCTTCCACGCTGCCATCCTTGCGCACCACGCGATGACACGGAATCGCCACCGCCACGGGATTCGTCGCGCACGCTCGCGCCACCGCACGGCACGCCCGCGGGCGCCCAAGCGCTTTCGCCACATCGGTGTAGGACTTCGTCGACCCGAAAGGGATCGATTGCAGATAGGTCCACACCCGCCGCTGAAAAGCTGTCGCACGAATATCCAGCGGCAGCGGCGATTTCAGGTCTTCCCCTCGCATCTGCGCCAACAGCGTCCCCATCCAACTCTGCAACCCGTTTTCATCCACCTTCCGCGCAGCAAAGGGAAACTCCCGCTTCAGCCCCTCGATCAGTTCGCCGTCCGTTTGCGCAAATTGAATCGAGCAGATGCCGCGATCCGTAGCGGCGATCAACATCCTTCCTAGAGGCGAGTCCGTGCAAACATAGCGAATCGTAGCCGCCACAGCACCTCGCCGATACTTATCCGGCGTCATACCCAACTGTGACGCCGTCTTCTCGTACAGGCGACTGCTTGATCCATATCCGGCGTCGTACATCGCCCGCGTGACCGAATCTCCCGCTTGCAGATTTCTCTTTAACGCGCGCAGCCGGCAAGCATCTGCATACTCTCGCGGCGTGATGCCCACCGCAGCTTTAAATCGCCGCTGCAGCTGAAACGGACTCTGACCGAATTCCTTGGCCAGCCGCCCCAATGTCACCGGCTCGTCCAAGTGCAATTCCATAAACCGGCAAATTGCTTTCACTCCGTCCGCCTCGCCACTTCCGCTGGCGGACTTCGGCCGGCACCGCAAGCAGGCGCGATATCCTGCTCGCTCCGCGGCATCCGGAGCGGCAAAGAACTCAACGTTTTCCCGGCGCGGCCTTCGCGCTCCACACGAGGGCCGGCAGTAAACACCCGTGCTCGACACTGCAAACACGAATTGCCCGTCGCGGCTGGCGTCGCGCGCCAACACCGCCTCCCATCTCGGATCCTTCGTGTTCGGTTTGGACTTGCGTCCCAATACACCCATCGGTCGCAGGCTTTCTTCTGTTGTGAGTATGGCATTCGTTGTCATGGCAATCCAAGCCTAATGCTCGCCGTCACTGCGGACTATCCGAATCTTGCGTTCAAACCGATTTCCGGCATCACAGGGAAGGCTTATAGGTGGGCAGGGCGTCAAGCAGCGGCGCGTTGGGAACCAATGTAACGCTGACCGAAAGGTGGGTATGTCCAGGATGTCGAAACAACCCAAGAAAAATCGTGCCCGCAGAATGTAGAGGTGTCGACCTTGGGACTGAAATCCTAAGCTGAAAGCGGAAAGCTGGAAGCAAAGAGCAAAAACTTACTGCCGCGTATTCCCGATCATCTTAATCAACTCTTCGCGCCGCGCGCGATACAGACTGCGCTCCGGGTCGAGTTTCGCCGCGACATCAATCTCGCTCAACGCTTCCGAATAACGGTCCAAGCTCATCAGGCAAGCCGCAAGAGAATAATGATTGTCCGCCGAGCCATTCACCCGCAGCGCCTCGCGAAACTCCTTTTCCGCCGCATGCAGCTCTCCCTGCTGAAACAGCGCCGTTCCCAGCAGATGGTGCGCGACATCCGAATCCGGATTCAGTGACACCGCAATCTGAAACTCGTGCAGCGCCTCCGCAGGCTTGTTGTCCATCAGCAAAGCTTGTCCCAAGATCCGGTGCTCCGCCGAGCCTGTCGGGTTTTGATGCACTGCCAGCCTCAATTGCTCAACGGCTACATCGTAGTTTTGCTTCGACATGTAAGCGCTGGCCATACACGCGTGCCCCTGCTGCCAGTCCGGATGCTCCTTATATAGCTCCGTCAGCTCTGCAATGGCCGCATCGAAATTCCCCCGATCGCAATACGTATTACCCAGATTGTTTCGCACCGAGGCTTCGTTTGGAGCCAGCCTCTTAGCCTCGCGGTATTCCTCCACGGCCTGCGTTAAATCTCCTCGCTCATGCCGAATCAAGCCCAGGTTCGAATGCGCCTCCCAGAATCCCGGCCTCAATTCAATCGCCCGCCGATATGCCGCAATCGCGCTCGACCCATTCCCGTTCGCATGGAGCGCGATCCCCATGTCGTAATACGTATCCGCATTATTCGGATCACGTTCCAACGCATCGGCATAGGCATGAACCGCCGCTTCGTATTGCCCCAGCGAATAATGCGCCAACCCCAGATACTGGTAGGCTTCTGCATTCTCCGGGTCGATGCTCAGCGCGGTCCGCGCCTCCGCGATTGCATTGGGCCCATCATCCAGGCGGTAGAACAGGTACGACATCTCGCTGTGATGCTCCGGCAAATCCGGCATCAGCTTCAGGGCCGCCGTCAACTCGTCGAAAGAATCGTCAAAGTTCCCTTCCCGGCGCAGCACGACCCCTAACGCAAAATGCAGCGCAGGATTCTCCGAATCGCCCGCCATCACCCCGCGAAGATCCTTTTCCGCTTCTGCCAGCTTCTGTTCGTGGGC
>JASLEQ010000611.1 GCA_030151135.1 Candidatus Sulfotelmatobacter sp.
TATTGCTTCGCAATGGAGATCTGCTTTGCTTCTGGTTTTCCGGCCTCTCCGAAGGGGAGTCCGGCGTCGGCATTGTATTTTCGCGCCTCCCAAAAGGTACGAGCACCTGGAGTGCCGCGCAATTGATCGACCGCGATCCCGCGGATTCCTATCAGAACCCGGTGCCGTTCGAGGCGCCCGACGGCACAGTCTGGCTGCTTCATACCCGTCAAAGCGCCGGCAAGGGACAGGGAGATTCCCAGATCCTGAAGGTGCTGTCGCACGACGGCGGCCATTCGTGGAGCAAACCGGAAGTCCTATTCGATAAACGCGGATCCTACGATCGGCAGCCCATCGTAATCGGGGATCACAACGAATGGATCTTCCCCATTTACTATTCCACCTCCGCCGGTATCACCAGGGGCGCGCAGACAAACTACTCCGCGGTTGAGGTCAGCCGCGACTCCGGGAAGACCTGGCGGGAAACACGGGTTCCAGAGTCGGAGGGTCTGGTGCAGATGAGTATCGTGCGGCTGGCCCGAGGAAAATTCGCCGCGTTCTTCCGTAGCCGCTATGCGGATCACGTCTATCGATCCACATCCGCAGATGGGATTCACTGGACTCCGCCCGCTCCCACGGTGCTCCCCAACAACAATGCGTCCATTCAGGCCTATGCGCTGAAGGATGGCGATGTGGTCATGGCCTTTGACAATACACATGGGCCGGATCCCAACCGGGTGCCCCAAACAGGGCCCCGTGTTCCACTATCCTTGGGTCTATCGAACGATGGAGGCGTAACCTGGAGTGCGGTTCGGGATTTAGAGGTGCCGGCCCCTCACACCGAAAGTGATAAGTCGCCCGGCGCGGAAGTTATCCGCCTGCCGAAGGGGCAAGAGTATAGTTATCCCTCTGTTCTTCAATTGCCCGACGGCAAAATCATCACCACTTACACCTATCGAAGGCAAGCGATCAAGGCCGTACTTGTCGATGAAGACTGGATCAGGCAAGGAGACACAGTCGGAGCATACCGGCCAGAGAAATCGAAGTAGATGAGAACAGCCATCCTGATCATTGCGGACGATCTGACCGGCGCCGCGGACTCCGCCGTCGCTTTTGCGGAACGGGGTTTCCCGACCGAAGTTTCGCTGCATGCGGTCCCGGTCGCCGATTGCGACGCTGAGGTCATCGCTTTCCCGACGGAAACCCGCGATGTCCCCGCCGAGGAGTTGCCCCAACGATTCCACTTCCTTAAGTCGCTTGCGACGCACGAAGTGTTGCTGTTCAAAAAGATCGATTCCATGCTGCGAGGTAACACCGTAGCGGAGATCGAACTTGCATCGCAGCTGCTGCCCGGTCATACCATCATCATTTCTCCTGCCTATCCCCGTTTGGGTCGAGTCTGCATTGCTGGACAGGTGCATTGGAAGGACGCCGCCGGAGAAGGCATCATTGACCTGGCCGCGAGCCTGCGTCGACGTGGTATGCTGCCCATCTCGCTCGCCGCCGGACAACACGCGGATACCATTGCTGAGTCCATCAGCCAAGAGCGGCAACGCGGCCGGGTTTTTCTCCACGACGCTTCGACCGAGGAAGACTTACTCAACCTTGCGCGCGCCGGGGAGCGAATGGATCCGCCCGTGCTTTGGGTCGCATCAGGAGGGCTCGCCCATGCGCTTGCCCGGCAGTTTCCTCCCCGATCCAATCCGATTGAACATTTCGCGCCGCGTTCCGGCACGGCATTGCTGTTTGTCGGAAGCGATCATCCCATCACCAGATTGCAGGTGGAAATGCTCCGGCAAGAGTGCCTGACCGATATCTCTGTCATTCCACTTAGCCGCGACGGTACGGCCGCGAACGATATCGAGGCGGCTGTGGGCGGTTTGGATCCGCGTGACATCAGCTTCCTTTTTATGACCGGAGGAGACACCGCCATTCAGGTGTGCAGAGCGCTCGGAGTTTCCTCATTGGCCCTTGAATCCGAGTATGCGCCGGGCGTACCTCTCGGGCGCATCAACAGGGGATGGCTCTCGGGCGTCCCTGTGGTCTTGAAATCAGGCGGATTCGGTGAACCCGCCTTACTGTGTCGAATGTGCCATGAGCTACGCGCAACTACGAGGTCCAGCGCCGGATGAGTGTGTTGCCGAAGCCCACGATTGTCGTTGCCGTGGCCGGTGGCGCCGCGCCTGGCTCTAGCCTCCTCCATGAAGGCGGCCGCAACCATGGCTACCCACAACTTAGAACCTGTGTTGAGAGCTGATGCGAACGCTTGATGTTGTCATTATCGCGGCCTACATCTTTGCGCTGATCGGCATCGGCGTCTACTTCTCTCGTCGCCAGCGAACGACAGAGACGTATTTCATCGCCGGCCGCTCCATCCCCGGGTGGGCTATGGGTCTGTCGCTGCTGGCCACCATCATCACCAGCGTTACGTTCATCGCTTATCCAGGCTCTGCCTATTCGGGGAACTGGTCATTGCTGGTTCCGGGCATCATGTTTGTGGTACTGCTGTTGATCATCGGATTCGTGATTGTGCCTTTCTTTCGCCACGTGGTGCATATGAGCGCCTACGAGTACTTCGGCAAGCGGTTCGGATCCGCCGTTCGCCTGTACTCCTCATTCGCATTCACCATCGGGCATTTTTCCAAGATGGGCTTCGTTTTCTACCTCGTGGCCCTCACTCTGTCGAGCATGACCGGTGTGCCGGTTGATCGAGTCATCTGGTTTACAGCCCTTGTCACCATCTCCTATACGCTCGTAGGCGGCGTCGAGGCTGTGGTGTGGAGCGATGTTATTCAGGGATTTGTTCTCTGGATCGGCATCGCAGTTTCTCTGGGCTACCTGCTGTTTTTGCCGCCTCAGGGACCGGGCGCCATGTTATCC
>JASLEQ010000710.1 GCA_030151135.1 Candidatus Sulfotelmatobacter sp.
GATTGGAGAACCCGGATGAAGCAACACAAGAGAGCGAATCAGATCCAGTTATCGCTGCTCGACGAACTGCACCTAAACCAGGGTCCGAGCCTGCTCGAAGTGCCCACGGACCGAGCCCTGGAACTCGAGACGGCCGTCAGCGAGCTGCTAATAAAGACCTTCGGCCAGATCAACTCCGCAGGAGGAGGCGACCATGACGCATAAGCTTACGGTGGCGCACCTCCAGCGACGAGCCATCATCTATGTACGCCAGTCAAGTCCCACTCAGCTATTGCAGAATCGCGAGAGCCAGTTGCGTCAGTATAATCTTGCCGATTACGCGCGTAACTTGGGCTTTGTCGAGGTCGAAATCATCGATGAAGATCTGGGGCGCTCTGGCTCGGGTTTGGTGGACCGTCCTGGATTTCAACGGCTGGTAGCAGATGTGTGTGAAGGACAAGTTGGTGCGGTGTTCTGCCTGGAAGCATCTCGTTTGGCGCGAAACGGCCGCGATTGGCACCACCTTATTGAATTGTGTGGATTGGTCGGTGCAGTACTCATCGACCCGGAAGGTGTATACGACCCACGGCTGAGCAATGACCGTTTATTACTCGGGCTTCGCGGCACAATGAGCGAGTTCGAGTTGAGCGTACTGCGGCAGCGATCGCTGGAGGCCATCCGCCAGAAGGCGCGACGAGGAGAATTGCAGTTCTGTCTACCTGTGGGCTTCTGCCGGGGTTTTAACAGCGCGATCGAACTTGATCCCGATCTACGTGTGCAAAACGCGATTCGTCTGGTGTTCCAAAAATTCCAACAATGTGGGAGCGCACGGCAGGCACTGCTCTGGTTTCGTGAGGAGCGAATCACATTACCAGCAGTTGGTTACGGTGATAAGAATCGCCAGGTTTATTGGAAGCCGCCGCTGTATCACACGATTCTCGCCATCCTAACCAATCCGATGTATGCCGGCGCGTATGCATTCGGAAGAACCGAAGTCCGAACGAAAGTCACTATGGGGCGGGCACATCGGACGGAAGGGCACCGGAAGCCACAAGATCAATGGATGGTCTTGATTCACGATCATCAAGCCGGATACATTACATGGGAGCAGTTTGAGTCCAATCAGAAGACTTTGGCGGAGAATGCTCATATGAAGTCGCGCATGGGAAGACAGAGCGGTAGGGGCGGACGGAGCCTGCTGGTGGGACTGATGCGGTGTAGCCGCTGCAGCCGCATGTTGCGCGTTCACTACCTGGGCAAGAACAGAAAGGAGATGCGATACCAATGCATCAATGGGCACATCAATCAGGGTGTTCCGAAATGCATTTCATTCGGCGGGGTGCGCATCGATCAAGCTGTTTCTGAGGAAATACTGAAAGTAGTCCAGCCGGTCGCGATTGATGCGGCCATTCGCTCAGGCGAACAGTTGATGGCGCAGCAAAACGAGCGCATGCGGGTTCTGGAACTGGAGTTAGAGCAGGCAAAGTATGAGGCACGGCTGGCGAGTCGCCGGTATGAAGCCATTGATCCCGACAACCGCCTGGTTGCATCTGAATTGGAAGCCCGCTGGAATGCCACCCTGTGCCGTGTGCGCGATCTGGAGAACGCGTTGGAGCAAATCAGGAGGGAATCTTCCGCCGCACCAACAATTGATAAACGTGAATTGCTTCAGCTCGCAAAAGACCTGCCGGCTATCTGGGAATTACCAACAACGGATTTGGCTCTCAAACAGCGGATCACCCGAATTCTGATTAATGAGATTGTGGCTAATGTTGACGAACAGGCACAGGAAGTGGTCCTTGTGATTCATTGGGCGGGAGGGCGCCATTCTGAAATGCGCGTGCCGAAGCTGAAGACCGGCCATCATGGCAGATGCACGAAGGTTGAAGCCGTAGATCTTGTCCGGCAGATGGCTGGCAATTATACGGACGAGGATATAGCGCTCACCTTGAACCGCATTGGCCTCAAAACCTGAGCCGGCAACACATGGAGTGAAATGCGCGTGCGTTCTCTTCGACAGTACTTGAAGCTACCTGTATGTCGCCCCGGGCAGCACACGGAACGGTTGAATCTTCAGCAGGCTGCCGAACAACTGGGCGTGAGTGCCACTGTCGTGCGGCGGCTGATAGAACGGAAAATTCTTCCGGCTACACAGATCGTCTTCGGGGCGCCATGGCAAATCGACGCGAAGAGTGTTGCGTCGACCGAGGTCATTCACGCGGCAATGGCATTGAAAAATCGCGAGAGCAAACGATATCAACCCGCCGACGGAAAAACGTTTCTGCTGCCTGGGTTATATGAAGAAAGGGCTGAAGAGGGATTCAGCAGTTACTGAATACTTGTTCGTGAATCGAAAAATGAGCACCGCTGACGCTGTATTTTCAATGATGTGGCGAGGAGGGGCATAATGTCGCAGGATCGGTAGGTCCGATGAAAAGGACATTCTGATTCTGGCGCACCCATTCACTAGCAGCGAGCGTGCGCAGTAGCTTGCGGTCGAGGCCGCGCGGATGTTGGTAATCGATGTCTTCGATCACGCCGCGTTCTTTCAGCCGGGCTG
>JASLEQ010000741.1 GCA_030151135.1 Candidatus Sulfotelmatobacter sp.
CACCGGAACAACTGGACGGTCTCTATAGCGACCAGAGTGTCGATCTCTGGATTCTCTCAAATGTACAAAATCTGGAAGCAGGTGGCGACAGTCGGAATGTATGGGCGCTCGGGCGTCTTCGTCAGGGTCTCTCGTTGGCTCATGCGCAGGCCGCCCTTGATATGGATGCCGCCGGTCTTCGCTCATTAATGCTTATGCCCTTTACCGGGATCGCGCCGAATACGGTCAGCGGTTTAGCGCGTGTGGGGGCGTTCCTCAGTCTCTGCGCCATCGCCGTGTTCTTCATTGGCTGCATCAACGTCGCTTCATTCCTTTTAGGACGAGCTTTGAAGCGTTCCCACGAGACCTCAGTTTGCGTTGCACTTGGGGCAAGCCGCACCGAGCTGTTGCGCGATCTCCTCGCGGACAGCGTCGTCCTTTCCATAGGCGGAGGAGCGATGGGCTTGTTGCTGGGTATTCTGACAGCGCACGCCCTTCCGGCCTTTCTCTTCCCAGAGGATGCAGAGCGGCTCAGCTTCGCGCCCCGGTTGCTCCCCGTTTTCACGGCCTCATTGGTCTGTGTCGTCGTAACAGCAATCTGCGGAATGATGCCTGTTCTCGGAACCGTAACCGATCGCCCCTGGATGGTGCTTCAGCGTGAAAACGGTTCACCCTCGAAAGCAATTCTGCGTTTACGATCTGCCTTGGTTCTCGGGCAAATTGCGATCTGCTGCATGCTTGTCCTTTGTACAGCAATCCTTCTCAACGGTCTTCACGCAGCCTTGAAAACGAGTGCCGGGCATCGCCTGGGCGATCCAGTTCTTCTGACCGTGCAAGCTCCAACGCGACCCGATGGGCCTGAGATAGACCCAAACTTTTTCAGGGAAGTTGAGCAGAGAGCAACGTCGGTGGCCGGCTTGTCACCACTAGCATGGATGGCCCGCCTGCCAGGGAATCAACCCGCGTGGCGAAACTTCAGGATTCAACCACCATCGCAGGAACATCGCGACGCCATGATGGACGTTGCCTGGCTCACAGCGGACTCTCTCAAGATGTTGGACAGCCAACCGATCGCCGGCAAGATGTTTGGCGTAGACGAGCAAGGGCGCAGAGTGGGGGTCATAAACCAGAAGGCTGCAGCAGAGCTCTTCGGAACCCAAACGGTTGGCATGATTATTCGGGACTCGGCTGACCTTCCGATCGAAATCATTGGCGTGGTCCAGCCGAAAACTGATGCGAAATCTCAAAGTCGCCCGACGATTTACTACGGTTATCTGGATCAGGCTGAAGCGCCAAACTCGATCAGGGACGCTCACTTTCGTATCCCGCTCGCACCTCCTGGCGCGGGCGTCGAGCTGAGCGCAAAGGTTGTTTCAGCGAACTATTTCAGCGCGCTCGACATGCCAGTGATTGCAGGACGAACGTTCTCCGGTGATCAAGGAGGTGACGGACGGCGTACAGCGTTGATAAACAAAGAGGCCTCAGATCTCTACTTCAATGGGAGAGGGCTCGGCAGCGGTGTCATAGACGAGACAGATCGGCGAACACAGATAGTCGGAGTCGTACGATCCCAGGTCTTCGGAACATTCGAACAGCATGCAGAACCTACAATTTACTTTCCGATGGGGCAAAACCCTGTACCACGCATGACCCTGATGCTCAAGCATTCGCAGTGGAACAATGCCGTCGCAGCCGATCTTCGACACAAGATTGAAAGCATGTCCGGACGGGGCTCAACTTCGATTGCCATCACGACTCTCGACTCGCAACTGGCTCACTCCGGTCTGGCCCCATTGCGGATTGCGACTCTGATTGGCAGCGTGTCAGCGGCAATTGCGCTGATACTCAGCTTCCTCGGGG
Organism: Candidatus Sulfotelmatobacter sp.; assembly: GCA_030151135.1. The sequence continues at coordinate 1,840 of JASLEQ010000741.1, forward strand.
TGATCAGCGCTCAAAGCGATGCTGAATTCCAACTGCTGCCTGAGAGAGCTCTTCGAATTGCGTTGGGAGCCCAGCGTTGGGACATCGCTTTGACTGTTTTGAAAGACGCCGCCCGGCTTGCCGTCTTCGGCGCCGCGATAGGAGCATCCCTGTCTTTTTCGCTCTTGCGTTTATTGATGGCCAATATCTCCGGAATTGCATCACCTCCACTGCGGCTGTGGCTGATCGCCCCACTCTTGTCAGCCGCAGCGGTAACACTTGCGAGCATGTTCCCGGCTTGGCGCGCTTCCGTTACTTCGCCTGTGGCGATCATGCGTGACCGATGAACCCGCGCCGGATCGCGCTTCTCAGGTGCAAGTGTTGTCGCGCACCGCCAAATACGTCGACGAGTTGCTCACAAAGCTCCCCGAAGTTTTTTGCTAAGCGAACTACGCATACTTACGGAGTCCAACCTAGCCGAGACGAGAATTTCTGGAAGAGCGAACCCGTTGGTCGAGGCTTGCAATTGTTCCACGCAGAGAGCGCGACTCTGTCCTTCCGAAACGGATACGAATTGCAGAGTTCCGTCGAGAGGCTGGCCAGGCGGATTGTTGCGAAACTTCGGCAAAGTTCCCCATCGGCGGTCTCGCCGGCCAAGGCACTAGAATGCAAGGGAGTTCAAATTTGGAGTTCCCGCGGCGAATGGCATCGATTCCAGTACAAGCTTTCAGTAGAGTCCCTTCTCGGCTAAGCGGGAAGCGCGCGGCGGTTTTCCTGTTTTTCATAAGCGCTCTGACGAACCGAGCTATCTTCCCACAGGCCACGATGCCGCCAACGGGTGCGGTAGATGTTGTTCGTTTTCCGTCCCGGTCGGATCGGGTCCGATACTTTCCTATGCCTCTTGTTCACCTCAGATTAGGCGCGTCTGAGGCAAAAGTGTACGCGCCGGAGCAAAAATAGACCACGTTGCGCCGCAGTAGCGGCATGACATGGCGGAGTAAAAGTAGTCCACCCTGCCACATCTGGTTTCACGGATAACAGAGCCTTCAAGGGTCACGAACCAGGTTCAGCACCGAGTTCGGTGCCGCAGGGGATGTGTTTTCCGTGGGACACCGGAGGCATGTACGACGCGGACCTGTATGCGCGAGTGCGGCGGGCGGTACTGGTGGAAGGCAAGAGTCGGCGAGCGGTGGCCCGGGAGTTCGGGCTAGCACGGAAGACGATCAGGAAGATGCTGGAGTACTCGCTGCCGCCGGGGTATCGGCGGCAGGAGCCCATCCGGCGACCCAAGCCGGGGTCGTGGCAGGGCGTCATTGACGCCATTCTCGCCGATCACAAGCAGTTGCACACGGCCAAGCGGATCTTTGAGCGGCTCCGGGCCGAGCACGGCTACACGGGCGGCTAGACCATCGTAAAGGATTATGTGCGGGAGTCGAAGGCCGAGGAAAAGGCGGATTCCCGACTTACTTACTGCGCCTCACCGAACGGGAGTTACTCGACCGCGACCGTCGGGCCACTGAACGCCGCATCCGACAGGCCAAGTTTCCGGCGGTCAAGTGCCTCGACAGTTTCGATTTCCTGGCCATCCCCTCGCTCAACAAGACGCTGGTCCTGGAACTGGCCCGCTGCGAGTTCCTGTCGAGAAAATCTTTTGCTTTTGGGCAACAGTGGCACCGGCAAGAGCCACTTAGCCCTGGCCCTCGGCCTGGTCGCCTGCCAGCGTGGCCATCGCGTGGGCTTCACTACCGCCGCGGCTTTGGTCAGCGAGTTGATCGAAGCCCGCGAT
>JASLEQ010000754.1 GCA_030151135.1 Candidatus Sulfotelmatobacter sp.
ACCAGATTGTCCGATAGCCAGCGCGGCGAGGAAAAAGCACAAACCGGGAGAGATGACAAGATTGCGTTTCATTGTTTCGTACGTTCTTTTCGCGGTTCAGGATACTACAACCTACACCCAGAGTGGATAAGGCAGACGCCTGACGCTTGGAGGATTTCCTCGCGTTCTCCCTGCCAACATTCGACTCGCCTGAGCTATCGCGTCATAATGTGACCAATGCTTCGCACTGTGGGACTGCTCGCGCTCCTGCTCTATTTCCCTGCCCTCGCGCTTGCGCAGGAAACCACCCACCGTCTCATCCTGAAAGACGGCTCCTATCAACTCGTCACGAAATACGAAGTCAAAGGAGACCGCGTTCGCTACTACAGCGCAGAGCGTGAAGAGTGGGAAGAACTACCAAATTCTCTCGTCGATTGGACAGCTACCAACCAATTCGAAAAAGATCGCACCATCACGCCCGAAGCCATGCAGCTCGATAAAGAACTGGAGCAGGAACGCGAACTCCAGGATGCCCAACTCCCGCAGGTTGCCCCCGGTCTCCGCATCCCCGAACCCACTGGCGTTTTCCTACTCGACAACTATCAGAGTGAGCCCCAACTCGTTGAACTTAACCAGAGCGCAGGCGACGTAAACCGCAACACCAAAGGCAACATCTTCCGTGGCGCGATCAATCCCATTGCAGGCTTGAAGCAATCCATCGAACTCGAAGGCGCGCACGCCGCGATACAGTCGCATGTCGACGTGCCCACAATCTACCTCAATGTGGAAGAGGGTACGAATCAGCTGGCCGGAATCGAATCTTCCCGTCCTGTGCAGCCGGAGCAGCCGCAGAAGGCTGCCGTCCCCTTCGATCGCTTTCGCATCCTCAAGGTCGAGGTCAAAGGCAACAAGCGCGTTCTCGGAGACGTCAAGCGCCAGGTCACGGGGAAGATTAGCCAGGAGCAACATACCGTTAAGGCCAATGTCACGGCACTTCGCGGTGGATGGTTCAAAGTCACTCCCATTGAACCTCTCGCCCCTGGCGAATATGCGCTTGTAGAAATGGGACAAAAAGAGACGATGAATCTTTACGTCTGGGACTTCGGCGTCAATCCGAAAGCCGCCGCTAATCCAAATCCGTGGAAGCCGGAAACAAAGACCGCTCCTTCGCAATCTCCGAAACCGGCAAGCCAGAAATGAATTCTCCGATGCGTCTCTTCTTCTGACTTGTCTGCTAAGAATCCGCGAGACCGGCGGACAGCCCAACAAAAGAGAGAAACTGAGAATCGGCTATGGAGTGCTCGTTCCCAAATCTTTACCTACGCTATCCAGCACTCCATTCACAAAGTGCACCGATTCGGGCGAAGAAAACTTTCGGGCAATTTCCAACGCTTCATTGATGACAACGGCTTTGGGAGTGTCAGGATAGGCCAGCAATTCCGCGACCGCGGCCCGAAGCAAGTTCCGATCCACGGCCGCCATGCGTTCCATGCGCCAATGCTCGGCATGCTTCTCGATCAACTTGTCGATCTCGGAAACACGATCCGTGGCCACACGAAACAAGTCGTCGGCAAATCCGCGCACCTCGTCGCTGGCGGTTCCATGCTCGGCCCAAAACGTTCGCCGCACCTGATCCGCATCCTGCTTTCCCATGTCGGACTGGAAAAGCATCTGCAGAACGATTTCCCGGGATTTCCGCCGTGTACCCATGAAATCAATTGTCGTGATAAGTGACCAGTTTACTTCAGAAAGGAGTTACTTACGCTTCTTTGCAGGCTTTCTAGTCCGCTGGTCAGGCCGCGCCGAAGGCGGAATCCGTTTTTGACGGACCGCCGATTGCTGCGGAGGTTTGATCGCTGTGTTTAACGATGCCATTTCCACCGCTGCCAGAGCCGCCTCGAATCCCTTGTTGCCCATTTTCAGCCCGGCGCGATCGATTGCCTGCTCCAGGGTGTCGCACGTCAAAACTGCAAAGGCATGAGGCACGCCAGTCTCCTGCGCCGATTGCCCAATCCCCCGCGTAACTTCGTTGACGATGACGTCGTAGTGCGCCGTATCCCCGCGGAGGAGGCAGCCGATACAGATGATCGCGTCGTATTTCTTCGTCTGAGCCAACTGTCGCGCTGCCAGGGGAATCTCAAAGGCTCCTGGCACGCGGACGACCTCGATGTCCTTCTTCTGAGCTCCAGTCCGATTCAATCCATCGCAGGCGCTGAGGAGGAGCCGTTCCGTGATAAATGAATTGAAGCGTGCAACGACGATCGCAAAGCGCCGTCCTGAGGCGTCTAGATTGCCCTCCAACGTGGCAAGAGTGTTTGGGACAGACTCTATTTTTATCTCGCTTTGGTCTGCGATTTCAGTGACCTCGGGTAGAGAAATTGAATTGTAAGTCTCTATATCTGCGGCGAAGATGTTACTTCCCTTTGAACTGCACTGCTCGCTTCTCCAGGAACGCCTTCGTTCCCTCGGCCTTATCCTCAGTTGAACAGGCCACCGCAAACAGCACAGCCTCCAGATAAAGCCCCTCGCTCAATGTCATCTCCATGCCTTTGTTGACAGCCTCCATCGCGTACTGCACCGCCAAGGGAGCGTTCGCCGCAATCTTCGCCGCAATCGCCTCTGCGCGTGGAATCAACTCGGCCGGCGGCAACACTTCGTTCACCAGCCCGATTCGATGAGCCTCCTGCGCGGTGATCATCTCCCCGGCTAGCACCATCTGCATCGCGATCCCTTTCCCAACCAGTCTAGGCAGTCGCTGCGTCCCGCCGTATCCCGGGATAATCCCCAGCTTTACCTCCGGCTGACCGAGCTTCGCATTCTCGCTCGCGAGCCGCATGGTGCAAGCCATGGCAATCTCGCAGCCGCCGCCGAACGCGAATCCGTTGATGCAGGCGATAACGGGCTTGCCAAGGTTCTCAATAAGGTTGAGGACGTTCTGCCCGCGGTGCGTATATTCCTTGCCGGTCACGGCGTCCTGCTTTGCCAACTCGCCAATATCCGCGCCTGCGATAAACGCTTTCTCGCCCGATCCGGTAAAGATGACGACGCG
>JASLEQ010000002.1 GCA_030151135.1 Candidatus Sulfotelmatobacter sp.
CGGAACCATCCTTGACGCCAATCCAGCAGCCTGCAAGATCTTTGAACGGACGCTCGAAGAGATCATTGCCGCAGGCCGAGAGGGCCTGATCGATATCTCCGACCCGCGACTTCCCGCCTTTGTCGAGCAACGAAGAAAGACGGGCAAAGCGACCGGGGAACTCAGAGCTAAACGCAAAGATGGCAGTTTGTTTCCTGTTGAATTCTCGTCCGTCGTTTTTCAGAACGCTCATGGACAAACAAGAACCTGTTTGATCATTCGCGACATCAGTGAACGAAAAGCCGCAGACGCCCAACGGGAGCATCTGATTCAGGAACTTCAGCAGGCGTTGGCCAGGGTGAAAAATCTGAGCGGATTACTGCCCATCTGTTCCTCTTGCAAGAAAATCCGCGATGAGGTGGGTAGATGGCATTTCCTGGAAGTCTATATTCGCGATCACACCGAGGCGGACTTCAGCCACGGAATTTGTCCCGACTGCCGGCGCAGGTTGTATCCGGAACACGTCTGACTCGCCTCTTGATTGACCTCCGCTTGGCGCTCCGCTAAGCATCTCATCCCGTATAATCATCGGTCACGCTAGAGGAATCCCTTGCCCTTTGATGACCTCCGACAGTGGGTGGCCGCGCTCGACCACGCCGGCGAACTAAAGCGCATTAAGACCGAAACGGATCCGATCCTCGAAGTTGCAGAAATCACCGATCGCGTCTCGAAGAGCCGCGATGCCAAAGGAAATCTCGGCGGGCCGGCATTGTTATTTCAGAATTTGAAGGGCCACCCTGGGTCCCAGCTCCTGATCAACCAATTCGGCTCTGACCGCCGTATGAAAATGTCTGTGGGCGTGGGGTCCTATGACGAGATCGCGGCTCGCATCCGCATGTTCATGGACATGAAGTCCCCGCAAGGCTTCCTCGACAAACTGAAAATGCTGCCGCTGCTCACCGAAGCCGGCAAATTCTTTCCGAGAACGGTGGCGACCGGCCCGTGTAAAGAGGTGATCAAGCGCGATAACTTCTCGCTCCTGGACTTCCCCATCTTGAAGTGTTGGCCCAAGGACGGAGGCCGCTTCATCACCCTGCCCTGTGTCACCACTCGTGATCCAAAATCGGGCAAACGCAACCTCGGTATGTACCGTATGCAGGTGTATGACGAACGCAGCACCGGCATGCACTGGCAGCGTCAAAAGAATGCGGCCGAGCACGCCCGCGACCGTATGCGCGCCTCAATGGAAAATAAGTCGGCCGCCGTCGACATCATGGCGCGCAGCGCTGGTGGCAGCCTTCAGGTCGACGGAGTTGCCCCGAGCGGCAAGATGGAAGTTGCTGTCGCCATCGGCACCGATCCGGTCGTCACTTTCGCTTCTATCGTTCCGGCTCCTCCAGAGATTGAGGAATACCTCATTGCCGGATTTCTTCGCGGCGCGCCGGTCGAACTCGTCAAATGTGAAACTGTGGATCTGGAAGTTCCCGCTTCCAGCGAGATTGTCCTGGAAGGTTATATCAATCTCGAAGAGCTCCGCACTGAAGGCCCCTTCGGAGATCACACGGGATTCTATTCGCTGGAGGATCTCTATCCCGTTTTCCACGTCACTTGCATCACGCACCGCAAAGATCCCATCTATGCAGCCACGATTGTAGGCAAACCGCCTCAGGAAGACGCCTACATGGGCAAGGCGGTCGAACGCATTTTCCTGCCGCTCATGAAATTAACCATCCCGGAACTGATCGATATCAACCTTCCGATCGAGGGCGTATTTCATAACCTGATGATCGTCTCCATCCGCAAATCCTATCCGGGCCAAGCTCGGAAAGTGATGAACGCAATCTGGTCTTTGGGCCAGGCCATGTTCACGAAATGTATCGTTGTCGTGGACGAAGATGTCGACGTGCAAGACCTCGCCGACGTAACTCTGAAAGTCTTCAATCACATTGATCCCGACCGCGACATCCAGTTCACGCTCGGTCCCGTCGACTCTCTGGACCACGCCAGCCGCCTGCCAAATTACGGCTCAAAAATGGGCATTGATGCTACCCGTAAATGGCCTGCCGAAGGATTCTCCCGCCCCTGGCCCGACGAGATCGTGATGGACAAAAAAACCAAAGCGATTGTCGACAGCAAATGGAAAGCGCTGGCGAAGGAATTAGGCTTGCAATAGAGAATTTAGTGCCGAAACAACCCGAGCACGTAGTTCCTAGGGCAATTAAGGAAATACTTTTTCACGATAGCTCGTCGAGCTCGGGAGATTTCGCGATCGGATCGTACCCGCGACATTCGAGGACGGGCAACCTTGGATACTTCGGAAAGCTTGGATCCGTAGCCGACAGTTCGCACTTGTAAAACACCGAACCGCGATCCGATTTCATTGGTCGCATAAACCGGCAGTTCGAGCACAGTCCCGCCGATCTTCGCTTGTCTTCGATCGCATTTTGACTCACCATCAAAGCATACCGCGCCGGGATGACACCGTGTTCGCGTCGCCCAGATCCCCGAAAATTGCTATTAATCCCGCGCATCCAAATCTGAAAAAAAATTCATCAAGTTTTTACCGCTTTTGCACGGAAGCGTCTTGAATCTCGCCAAGTGGCCCTGTTATAAGCTTTTCCCAATCACAGGAGGCTCGACCCGTGCGTGCTGCCACAGGTGTACCCGTCTCTGCTTCGACTTTGCTGCGCGTCCTCATGGTCGTTTTTCTGGCCACCATTTGTCTGGTTGAACTTTCTTCAGCCCAGCAGACCTTGGGCGCCATCACCGGCACCGTGACCGATCCGTCGGGAGCTTTTGTCTCCGAAGCCATGGTGAAGGCCGTCAATGTCGCTACCAACCTCGAAGTTTCGGCACGCACCAAGAATGGCTCTTTCGTGATTCCAGATCTTCCCGCCGGAACATATCGTCTCACCGTCACAAAGGACGGGTTCAAAACGGAAACCCACACGAGAATCCTGGTTTCCGCCGCCCGTACGACAACCGTCGATACAACTCTGGTGGTCGGTTCCATAAGCGCCACGGTCGAAGTGACCGCCGTGCCCTTGATGAACCAGGTGGACACCACGATTGGTTATGTCGTCGACACCAACACGATTGAAACGACACCGCTCGGCACCGGCAGCTTCACGCAATTGGCAATTCTCAGTCCGGGCGTTCATGCAGATTTCCTCGGAGGCGGTGGCGCAAACACCGGTCTCGGTAATCAGGCCATCTTCGCCAACGGAAACCGGGACACCAGCAATAGCTTTTCCTTGAACGGGATCAGCACGAACAACATCTTCAACGGCAATTCCACCAGCCAGGTAGGTGAAAACCGCTTCGTGCTCAACACCGGTGAGAACTTCGGCGCGGGTGGGACCGTGCAAACCAGCACATCAGTCTATAGCGCCATTGGACAAGCTCTTCCCACTCCGCCTCCCGATGCCATTCAGGAGATTGCCGTCAACTCCTCGCAGTACGACGCCACACAGGGCAACAATAGCGGCGCTCACATCAGTGTGCTGACCAAGTCGGGAACGAACACGCTACATGGGTCACTGTGGGAACAGTGGCAGAACAGCGATATGAATGCCACGCCGTATTTTTACAATGCCGCGGGCATCAATCCTGTCACCAATAAGCCATTCCTGCCCCGCCCTTTCCTGAATCGAAACGCGTTTGGCGGGACCATCGGCGGCCCGATCGTTAAGGATAAGTTGTTCTTCTTCGGCTCCTATCAGGGAGTTCGCATTGCCGATGCCCAGGCTTCCACCAAAGATGCGACCGTGCCGCTGGGTCTAACGAATGATCGCAGTACGCAGGGTATCATCAACATGATTCAGGCAACCTACGCCACCACCATTACGGCGGGCCAGATCAATCCCGCCGCCTCGAAGCTCCTGAATGCCAAGCTTCCGAACGGGCAGTTTC
>JASLEQ010000031.1 GCA_030151135.1 Candidatus Sulfotelmatobacter sp.
TCCTTTGACGCATATCTCTGATGCCGATTGGGCGAGCGGGGATGGTGGTCGGTCTAGCCGGAAAATGAGGGAATAAATCAGCAGGTGCGGCCTAAGGTTCTGACTGGTGGAGTAATTAGGGGGTACCGATAATCGTAATATGGCTGGCCCATACGGCCGGCTCGGCGCCTGCAAGGGCCTGTCTTCGTCGCGCGTTCGGCGTCCCAGAGGTCTTTGCGGAGACTGGCGCAGATCGAATGACCTTGTAGTCCTGATACTCGATGGACAGCGTCGCTTTCCCTCCCATCCGGATGAAACTCTCGGTGCGGTTCTCGGCGGGGAGCCAGAAATCCTCTACTTTCTTGTATGTGTGCGCGATCTCGGTCTTTTTGATCCACATAGACGGATTTTTGACGGGTTCGCCTTGAATTCGCACTACGGCGAAGTCTGTCGCGTCGACCCAGACGGTACCTCGATAGAGAAACTTGCTCTTGGTTTTGGGAGCCAGTTTCAGAACATAGCGTCCGCCATCAGGGGCCGGTTCGAATCCTGCCAGTTCGAAGTCGTAATTATCGCGGTTCAATGCCATGCTGCGGCGATTCTCGGCCGTGAAAGCCTCCTGTTCGCTTTCCAACAGCTTCTTGAATACGTGGTCGATGACGAACCGTGAGCCTGTTTCTGATACAACGACGAATTTCTTCGAGTCGGGCGCATGGAAATCTGCCTTCACCACCATCTCGGCATCACGATCGCTCGGGAAACCGTGATATTCCATGCGGTATATGCGCGTTCCTTGGACCTCTTGCAGGGCCGAGGCACGCTCCGCATTATGTTCTTCGAGCTTGGATAGAATCTCATCGAGATTGAGTTTCTGCGAAGTAGAAGGGACTTCCGCACGCTGCTGTGCAGCCAGCAACGGCAGAGAACAGATTCCGGTGGTCAGGACCAGCGCCCTGACGATAGCGGGTACGTCGGCTATCATGAGTCCTTGGATGCCTCGTTGATGTAGCGTGATGCCCTAGAACCGGTTCGTGCGATACCGTACTTGGCAGGAGTTTTCGCTTTAGAGGAGTTTAGCGAATATATGGGGACATGTGAAGCATTTACTCCTGTAATATCAACTTTCGAGTGCGCCCGCGATCGGTTGAAACTCGCATACTGGTAAAGACGGAAATGGTCCCTGAGACCAAGAACTACGAATCCACGGCCGATCCTCTCGCGGCGCGCTTCGAAGAGACGTTCGGGACGAAGCCTCGAATCTACCGGGCGCCCGGCCGGGTCAATCTGATCGGGGAACACACCGACTACAATGACGGTTTTGTGATGCCTTCGGCGGTCGGTTTTTACACCTGGATCGCCGCGAGCCCCCGGCCAGACAAGGTCCTTCACGTACAGTCCCACGAATTCCACGAAACCGTGGAACTTTCGCTCGAAAGGCTGGCGGGCCCTCCGCGCGGACACTGGTCCGATTTCATTCGAGGCGTTGCCGCGGTTTTACGGGAGGAAAACTATCACTTTGGCGGCGCCAATCTGATGATAGAGGGGCAGGTTCCGATGGGCGCCGGCCTCAGCTCATCCGCCTCGCTGGAGGTGGCCACCGCACTCTCGCTGCTGGGTGAAAGCTCGTCTCGGGCTTCGTCCCTGGAGTTGGCTCGATTGTGCCAACGCGCGGAGCACGAATATGTAGGAACGCGGTGCGGCATCATGGATCAGTTCATCGCGGTATTCGGACAGGCGGGCCACGCGCTGATGCTGGACTGCCGGTCATTGCAGGCAGAATCTCTCGCCATCCCCGCCGACGTACGTCTCGTGATCTGCAACAGCATGGTGAAGCATGTTCTCGCGTCGGGAGAATACAATCGGCGGAGAGCGGACTGCGAGACCGGTGTCGCGATATTGAAAAAGAGTTTTTCTGACGTGACTGCGCTTCGTGATGTGAGTCTCGAGCAGTTGGAGGAGCGACGCGGCGAATTGCCGGAGGTGGTTTTTCGGCGTTGCAGGCATGTCATCAGCGAAAATAAAAGGGTCCTTGATGCGGCGGAGGCGCTGCGTTCAGAGAACCTGGATGAGTTTGGCGGACTCATGTACCAGTCGCATCTCAGCTTGCGTGACGATTACGAAGTCAGTTGTCAGGAACTGGATGTGTTAGTCGAGATCGCGAAGCAATTCGAAGGTGTATACGGGTCGCGTATGACTGGCGGTGGGTTTGGCGGTTGCATGATCAGCCTGGTGCGAGCGGCGGCAGTGCCCGATTTTCAGGATAAGCTTTCCAAGCGTTATATCGAAGCCACAGGAATTACTCCGGCTATCTATGTTTGTTCCGCCGCTCAAGGGGCGGGCGAGTGGACCGGCCAAGAATAAAAACCGTTTTCGTGGGAATCAAGGGCACGACACGGCTGCGATTCTCCTCTTTTCTCCCTGGTAAATACTTTCGTCCCTAATATCCCACCGTTCAAACGAAATGCAAAATCGGCGTAGTTTTAAGCTGCGATCAATCGACTTTTCTTTATCGTAAAACACATCGAGGAGTTATCCGATGTGTCTGAAATCTCTTGATCCGAAAACCACGGAGACGAGCGCGTACGAAGAGCAAATTGAACTCATTCTCGATCTCACGCGGCGCCTTCATCTACTGGAGCAGTTGATGACCGCTGCTCGATTCAAACGTTTGGTAGCTGCGGAAACCACGGATTCTTCCGCCGAGTCATTCGCATAATGGAGAGCACTATGGCAACTCACAATGCTTCAGTTCAACAGGAACCGATGTCAGGGCCTACAAGGGAAATGGAAACAACAAATACGCGGGGACACGAGGGGAAGGCCAGATTAGACATTATTGCCGAGAGCTTGAGGCCGTTCGCGATTGGAGAGAAACTTCGCACACTTCGCCTACGCAAGAAGCTGGGACTCGTGGAACTGGGGAAGCATACGGGGTTTTCAGCCGCTTTGCTCTCGAAACTGGAGAGGGGGAAGCTCTACCCGACACTGCCGACGCTGGTGCGCATCGCCGCGGTATTTAACGTTGGCCTGGAATATTTTTTCAACGAAGATCGGCGGAAGCATGTGGTTAGCCTGGTGCGACGAGAGGACCGGCAGCGTTTCCCGGAGCGTCCAGGAACGCCAGACATCTCTTATTTTTTTGAAGCGCTCGACTATCCTGCCAATTCGCGAAAGATCAATTCTTACTATGCGGAGTTCCTGAACGTGTCCAAGGAAAAACTGAAGCCCCACACTCACCCTGGCGTGGAGTTGGTATACGTGCTCGGTGGAACCTTGATCGTGACGATTGGGAGCGAACCACACCGACTGGCCGAGGGCGACTCTCTGTACTTCGATTCGAGCGTTCCGCACACTTATTGGCGAACAGAAGACGTGCCCTGCTCGGCATTGGTGGTTACGACGGCGTAAGCGCGGTCCGCCGAAGGATTGCTAGTCTCCTACTCCGTTGAGCTTTCCCCTAAGAACCGTCACGGAAGCGGCGGGTAATTCGTAAGCAGTGTTCGTCTGTGCCGAAAGTGTTGAAGTCTTCGGCGGCCCGTCGGGATCGGCATATCCCTTCTTGCGGTCTGGATGCCATTGGTACTGCTCCTTGCCGAACGTGATCATCGTGACTTGACCACTGAAGGCGGCTCGCCGGTTCGAGTCCGCGTCAAAGACGATTTGAACCTGATGGGGATGATCGTAGTCTTTGTTGATCAGCATTAATGCCCACTGTCCATCAGGGCGGTGGAGCGCATAAGCGGTAACCAGACTATGACCGTCAGGGTCTTTTATATCCGTTGATGCTTTGTAGAGCAGATGCTCCTCATCGACTGGCTGGGCCCATTCCTTGGTGAGGAGTTGGGCAGCGAAAAACTGTGATGTCGGCGTGGTGATCTGGTACTTATCATCAACCATGAACATGTGGTAGGTTCCCCAGCTGTTAGGACAAGCGGGATGGGGTGGAGAGTATGACAGCGCATGGTAATAGTGGGTAGATTGGCCGCCGGCGGTGAGAAATCCAGCGAATGAATCCGCCAGCCAAAGTGCGCCGAAGACATCAACGGCTGCCTCGCCGCCATGCGCGTTTGTTTCCGTATCGAGCAGAGGAACGCCGGGTGGCAAGCCATCGTCTCGCCAGACCTGCATGATGTGAGTAATCAGTTCCGGCTCCTGGTAGAGGTTCTTCCAAGGCGTCTCGCATCCATCGTAGGGGTAGTGCTCGAACGACATAAAGGAAAGATCCTGGAGGCGATCGTGCACCCGGAGGTAGTCGAGGAAGCGACTGAACCATGAGGTGCGGCCCTGGGCGTCGGGCCACGCTTTGATATCTTCGGTCACGCCTTGAAAAGCCGGCCCTCCTAGCTTGAAGTTGGGATCAACGCGATGCATCGCGGTTGCGAACTGCAGATATAGCGCGCCGTAGTCTTCTGGAAGCATGTACTGGCCGTCAGCTTCCTCGCCCATCTCGATGTAGGAAACAGGATATCCGCGGTGCTTGATGTAGCTCATCTGCGCGGCTGCGTCTTCGGGTGTGCTGTAAAGCAATGCGACGGGGATGATGGCGGGCAGTGCGCGAGTTATTCCGCTGGTGAAGAAGAGATCGAATCCGGGTTGGTCGCCAGACTCCATGCGATCTGGAGCAACGTATAAGTCGGACGCTTCGTGCCACGGGTCCACCGAAGAGCAGAGCGTCAGGGTCTGCTTTTGGTCAGGCGAGTGGTGGATGATGTCTTTGAAATCGTGGTTCGCATCCACTGTGCCAAGAGACAGTTCGCGAATCGCGTATCCAACGCAGTTGCGGCGGTCGGCCGACCCGTGGCTATCACAAGTGTTCGACGAAGCCGTCATCCAAACCCGAACGAACTTCGTCTGGATTGAGCCAGGCGCAAGCGGCAAAACGTTGTCTCCGCCCTTGCCGTCCGTGATCGTTCCGGATGGGAAATCTTTCCACTGGCCTTTGTCCTGCTCATCCATCGCATCGCCATCGCCGACCCAGTACTGAACTTTGAAGTCGCGGGCGAACGGGTCTCCCCATTGGACGCGGATTGCATTCACATCTGCTCTTTTCTCGAGAGCGATCACTATCCACTGAGGATGGGAGGAATCGGGCTCCCCGGTGAATTGATTTGCTAAATATGGATTGCTCTTCCAGTATGTCTTCTCGTCGCCATCATCCAGCCGGGAATAGCCATCGAATTCCGAACCGCCATTGCGCGTGAATCCGCGATGAGGCAGGGAGTAACCATACGAATGACGGATCATCTCGCTCGTCGGCGTACTGTCTCCGACGAAGTAGCCTTTGCCGGATGGATCACTCCATTTTCCTTTGGGATTCCAATGCCAGGCCTGCACGAACAAGTCCGTGTTCTGGCGGTAAGAAATCACCCCCCAACCCGCGGAAAGAACTTTTTGGATCTGGTCGGGGCGAAAGAAGACATCCGTCGCATTGCTGGGAACGCGATCGACGGTAGATCCCAAGGCGTACTGTGGAATGAATTTGTTGGCGATATGGCTGGGCGTGATATCGACGGTGACGGTTTGACACTCCGATCGCGGTGCGTTGCCGAGAAGAACCAACATTAAGATTGGAGGCAAGGCGAGTTTATTGAACATCCGTGAGTTCTCCGGTGAAGCTGCTGCCAAACGAGCAGTCATACAACAATCGCGCCGCAGGCGCTAGTATATTTTCACCGCATAAGATTGCGGTCTCGATTGGGTTCTTTCAGCGGCAGCGAAGTTTGTATAATCGGCAACTTCGAAATTCAACGCGAAGGTTTTTTATGCTTCTCAGAGTCTTCGACAATAAGAAGGAGTTGGGCAGAGCTGCTGCGGACCAGGCCGCGAACGCAATCCGGCGGGCAATCTCCGAGCGAGGTGGAGCGCGCATTATCGCAGCGACGGCCGCTTCCCAGCTTGAATTTCTCGATGCGCTCACCCACGCCCCAGGAATTGATTGGAAGAAAGTGGAAGCGTTTCATTTGGATGAATACATTGGCTTGCCGATCACGCATCCTGGCAGCTTTCGAAAAATGCTGATGGAGCAATTGGTGAACAAGACTGGAATCGTTCATTATCACCTGCTCGATGGGGATGCAGCAGATCCGGTCGCCGTGGTGAAAGAAGCCGGAAAGCAACTGGCGTCGTCGCCGATTGATATCGCGTTTCTTGGCATCGGCGAGAACGGTCATATCGCTTTTAACGATCCGCCGGCAGACTTTGAGACGGAAGAACCGTACATCATCGTGAACCTGGACGAAGCTTGCCGGCAGCAGCAGGTTGGCGAAGCCTGGTTTGCGAACCTCTCGCAGGTTCCGATGCAGGCGATATCGATGTCCGCGCGGCAAATTCTAAAGGCTAAAGAGATTCTTGCGGTGGTACCGGATAAGCGAAAGGCGCAAGCAATCAAGTTATGCTTCGAAGGAAAGATCAGCCCCATGGCACCGGCGTCAATTTTGCGGCGCCATTCTAATGCAACTGTTTATCTCGACACCCACTCAGCTTCGCTGCTGGGCGAGAAGCTACAGTCGGCTCTTATATCGAATTCAGAAGTATCCGTGGATTAGGAGACTCCGTCACGAACGCTTTTCGTTGGGAAAGAAACTTCGCTTGTCGTGCTCAGACTTCGTAAAGGATCGACCACGAGCCAGCTCAGCCCCCCGAAAAGGCATAAAACAGAAGCTACCAGGAAGGATGCGGTCCATCCATAGCGGACAGCGATCCAGGGTGTGAGGGAGCCTGTGATGGCTCCGCCAATTTGTCCACCCATGTTCATGAACCCGGATACGGAGCCAGCTGAACCCGCCGCAATATCGGCTGTGACAGACCAGAAAGAACTTTGGGCTAGATAAAGGGCGCCCGCGCCGCCTGCGAGCACAACGCTCGCCAGACGTACGCTTTGCACCTGCGATCCGAGAGCAATGAAAGCTGCGGCAAGCGCCATGGAAACTGCCGCCACGATGCACCTTCCGAGCCGAGGTCCGCGCCACTTCGTCAGGCGATCATTAATGACTCCACCCACCAGGCAGCAGACAAGCATGGCAAGGAACGGCAGCGTGGAATAAAAAGCACTGGATTTCAAATCGAGGCCACGCACCTTCGCGAGATAGCGATAAAACCAGCTGAAGAAAATCCAAGCAACATAGCCGTAGCAAAAATAGCTGAGGGTTACAGCCAAGACTTCGCGGCTTCGGATAACCCGGCTCCAGGGCACGAGGACGGGATCCGGCTTTTTCGCCGATTCATCTTTTTCGGTTACGCTGAGACCAGACTCGATCACAGCCAACTCTTGTGGCGAAACCCTGGGATGCTCAGATGGGTTATCGCGAGCAGCGACAAACCATACAGCTCCGGCAGCGACCCCAATGGCCGCGCATACCCAAAACGAAGCGCGCCATCCGTAGTGGATCATGAAATACGTAATCATTGGCGGCGTCAGACCTGCTCCCGCGCCGACTCCGGCAAAGATCCAGCCGTTCGCAACACCACGCTCGCGTACCGGGATCCAGCGCGCAATGAATTGGTTGCCAGCCGGATACATGACTGCTTCTCCGGCGCCCAGCAAGAAACGAACGGTTATGAAAAGCAACAACGCGCCGGGAATGTTCGCAGGCACTAACGCGGTGAGAGCTGTAAAGACTCCCCACCAGAGAACCCCGGCGGTGAGCACGCGGCGCGGACCGAATCGATCCGCGAGGTAGCCACCCAAAGTTTGAAACAGGGCGTAGCCGACCAACAGTGCGCTGAAAACCCTCCCCAGTTGCACATCGGTGAGGTGGTAGGCGTCGACGATGGAACCGCCGGCGATAGAAATGTTGACCCGGTCGAGATAGGAAACGGCGCTAAGGACGAACAGCCAGAAAACCAGGAACCAGCGCACGCGAGTTGGTTGGGCGGAAACCATTCGGTTGCGTGAGGCCGTCTAGGCTGCGTGCTCCTTGAGCGTCTGTGAAAGGCGCTCGGCCACGATTTTGTCTTCACCAGGTTGAAGCATGAAGGAGCACATTATGAGTCCTGGCCTATCCTCTCCCCCACCGATGGCGATGGCGGGCTTCGAAGCCCGCAGCATCTTCGAAGCGTCTTTTGGATCGAGAGCGATCCGAGAATCCCAAGTGATTTGCATATGCGGAACATGGTTGGCAATATCAGGAGTAAAGAATTCCGTGCTCACGCCGGGGATTTTGGTGATCTGTTGCGATATGCGTTCAAGACGCGCCTGCCATTCGCGTGATAGGGCATCGTGGTCTTCCTTGAGATAGATCTCGATTGCCTTGATCATCCCGATGATCTCTTCTTTACCGACTTTTTGGCTACGGCCGATTGTGTCTTCGTGAGGGCTATTGTTGAGCAAGGCGTAACCCACCAGATCTTTGCGGCCGATCAGAAGGCCAGCGCATTGCGGTCCGCGCATGACCTTTCCGCCGCTGAAGGTGATCAGGTCGTAGCCCATATACGCGTAGTCCCACAGATGCGAGACGGGAGGAGTATCGGCAGCAGCATCGTTCATACACGGAATGTTGAGCTGCTTTCCGAGCCTCACCCACTCGTCGACTTTAATTTGTCCAGATGCGTTGGCGAAGTTCGAAAAGTGCATCATTGCCGTACGATCGCTGACTGCCTGGCGAAGGTCGTCGCGAGTTTCAACTTCGATCAGTTTGATGCCCGTGTTTCTTAGCTGATGATCGAAGGGATTTCGATGCGACTTCTGAATGATTACTTCGGACTTCATGCCCGTCAGGTCGGGCAACTGGCGGATAAGATTCTCATTGTCTCCAGTCAGAATGCCCGCCAACCCCGATTGGATGGCTGCGGCGGCGCCCGATGTCACGATGGCGGAATATCCGTCGGGAAGCTTGAGCATCTCACTAATACGTTTTCCGGCAGCGACCTCAAGTTCTGGAATGCTTACGAAGTGACGGCCAGCCATGGCCATGACAGCTTCGAGTTCCGGGCGAAGAATCGATCCGCCGAGCATCGTCATTGTTCCTTCGCAATTAATGACGGTGCCGACTCCCAACTCGTCATATGGATTTCCGGTCTGGCCAAAACCTGTCACTGCAGGACTGCTCGCACCCGAAGCAACTTTCGAGAAAAGCTTTCGCGGCGTGAGTAAAGACGTTGCCAGAGCAGCCGCCGTTCCCAGGAATCCGCGCCGGTTCCAACGCGAGTCCAGTCCCATGGTGATCTCCTTTGGTTTACTTGTGAGCTACAGCGGCGATGCAATTGATCTCGACCAGAGAGTTTCCTGGCAGAGCGGCAACAGCAACGGTGGTACGCGCCGGACCTCCGTGCGGGAAATACGTGGCGAAGACTTTGTGCATCCCGTCCCAGTGCTGAATGTTGGTCAGAAATACATTGGCTTGCAGAACGGTGTCCATAGTGCCGCCGCCGATCTCGACCATTTTTTTCAACTTGTCCATCACATTCGTCGTATGTGCCTCAATTGTCCACTCACTCTGAGGGGTGGAGTCATGCGCGCCGATTCCGGACACGTACACCACGCCGTTATGGATAACCACGGGCATGATCACATCCTTTTCGGTGCCCGGCTTACCTTCCCCATTCAGTTTGCGGATATTGCCGGCATCAGAAGACTTGGCGCTCGCGCGACTAGCAACCCCGACGGCCGTAATTCCGAGGGCAGACAGAATGGAACCGAATCGCACCGCAAACGCTCTTCGAGTAGAAGATGAATTCATAGTTTGCTCCTTCGTAATTTCAATTTCGGATTGAACGCTCAAATCAGTGCGGCGCTCGAGCACGCTATATAGCCACATTCGCGAAACTGTTCTTCGGGTTGCGGCCATCCGTGGAGGACCTAGGAAGAGGCGCGGCCAGTTGATAACCCAGTTCGGCGGAGATCTTGCGGCCCGCGGACTGGATCAATGGCGCCAACTGACGGAGACGTGTGACGGGCATTCGAAACGCAGGAGCCGTGATGCTGAGGCTCGATTGCACGCCACCCATGTGGTCCCATATCGGCGCGGCAACACAGCGGATATGCAATTCATGCTCTTCCAGGTCGAACGCGTATCCATTCTTCCGCACGCGGTACAACTCTGTGCGCAGCTCCTGAAGGCTGCCAGCGCCATTTGGAGTGTGGCGCTTTACATCCAGCTCGGTGAGGATTCGCTCCTGCTCGTCTTCCGGCAGGTGAGCCAGCATGACTTTCCCAACCGCAGTGCAGTAGAGAGGCACGGAGGCACCGATTCGCGAATAGATCCGGAGAGGCTCGGGTGAATCAAGCTTCTCGACATACACCGCGGAAAGCCCATGCCGCACCGTGAGATGTATGGTTTCACGAGTCTGTTGATTCAGTTCGCGCAAATAAGGAAGGCTCAAGCGCCGGATATCGAGTTGCCCAGCGGCCGCTTGCCCAATCGCGAAACATGCGATCCCAAGATGATGGATTCCTTCCCCATCGCGATTAAGAAATCCCGATGCCACCAAATTCGCGAGGAAGCGGTGCACCGTGCTCACCGGCAGGCGGGAGAAGGAGGCCACTTGCTTTGCGGTCAATCCTCGTGGCGACTCGCTGAAAAGATGCAACAGGCGCAGACCGCGTTGAAGGGCAGTGATGTCGTAATTTCGCTTGGCGCGTATAGGCATAGGAGATACGCAAAAATGAAAGCGAGAAATTATCTGATGAAAATGAGATTTTGCGCAAGTCCTAAGCTCACAATCGGCCAACTTTCTTTACCGCCTCCACAATCGATTTCCATTGCTCGATCAAGGAGTACATAGAATGCTCTTTGTAATCCATCTGTTGAGCCAACGAAAGCACAGCCTGCGCTTGAGCCTTGGGAACCACCGCTACGCCGTCACTGTCGGCGACAACAATGTCGCCCGCATTCACGGGGACGCCGTTGCAAAGAACCGGAATCTGCGAGCCTCCGAATTTGTAATGATGGACCGATGTCGAGGGGACAATGCCGGTGGCGAAGACCGGGAAGCCGATCTTACGAAGGTACGCGACGTCGCGGACGCCGCCATCGATCACCGCGCCCGCGTAACCGCGCACAGACATGGCGGTGCCCATCAGACCGCCCATTCCCGCAATGTCTTCGCCATCTTCCACGACCATGACGTAAACAGAATCTGTGGAACCCTGGTCAATTGCTTCCAGCATGCCGCTCAGGGCCTGGGGATCATTATTCCCCTCATCTTTCTTCAGGAGCACAGTACGCGCATAGCCTGCGAACTTTGCCGTGAAGATGGGTTGCATGTGATGGCTCATGTACATCTTCTTGTGAGTCAGTTGTTCCAACGCGTCAGATACCGACGCCACTTCCACATGGCGGAACTGGGCAACAAGTTCACTGTCGCTCATCGGCGCCGATGCGGCCGAACTGGACTGTGCATTGGCCGACCGGACCCGCACCGTTTCGATTGATACGAACGATAGCGCCAAGAAGAAAATCGCCAGGATGCGGGCTCTTGAAAAGGAGACTCGCGGCATTCTTATCCCTCCGAATTTATGACGGAACGCACTATACACCCATGACAACTCACTTTGCTGTACGTGAAAGCCTGGGGTTAAGATTACTCGCGATCCGTATCGATGATTTCCGGACGCGCCGTAAGAATGGGTTCCATACTATGAAATCGGGGCAAATGCTCCCGGGTATTAACATGGCCAGGTGCGGTAGAATGTCGCCGGTTTCTCTATGAGGACGCTTTTTCTTGCCATCGGAGTCTGTTTCGTCGCATGGCTCTCAATCTCACTTTCCCTCGCACAGCATCCTCACGCCACCGCACGGGCGTCTTCAACGGAATCAAGCGCGGGGCGAAGCACTTTCAATTCGTCCTGCGCTGCATGTCATGGACTTGATGGTCGCGGCGGCGATAAAGCCCCCAATATCTCGACCAACGTTCGAGTGCAGCGCCTGTCCGACGATGAACTTTCGAGCATTATCTCGAATGGCATCCCCGGCACGGGCATGCCTGCTTTTCACATCCTCAGCAATAGAGACAGACAAGGCGTGGTCGCCTATCTGCGCTCGCTTCAGGGTAAAGGTGAGGCCCGTTCCCTGCCTGGAAATCCCGAACAAGGCAAAGAGATTTTCTTTGGTAAAGGCGGTTGCGGGAGTTGCCATACCGTCTCCGGTCAGGGAGGATTCATCGGGCCCGACCTCACGAACCATGCGGCAACTTCGTCGGTTCAGGCAATTCGAGAAGAAATCGTCAAATCGCCGCGAGTGCCGGCTTCGGGCTACCGGTCGGCGTTAGTAACGACTGCAAATGGAGAGCATATCGAGGGCGTGGTTCGGAACGAGGATAATTTCTCGGTACAACTCCAATCTACTGATGGAAAATTTTACTTTTTCAAGAAAGCCGACCTACAAAAACTCCAGCCTATCGAGGGATCTTTGATGCCGTCCGATTATCGCGCCCGGTTAAGCGACAGCGAACTCAACGATCTTGCGAGTTATCTGATGACCACTCCCGATGCGACTAAGGTTCCTCCATCGCGCAAGGACGACTACGAATGAAAACCCGGTTCCTACTGGTAATTTTATCGTTCTCGGGTGGGCTGTTGTGGGCTCAAAGGACCAGGGAATTCAAGCTCGAATCGTTATCGCTGAAGTTTCAGGAATTAATTGCGGCTGATGCAAAACTTGAAAAAGTCGCGACT
>JASLEQ010000636.1 GCA_030151135.1 Candidatus Sulfotelmatobacter sp.
GGCACGTTCTACTGGTGCCGCCAAGACCACGGATTGATTTGGCTTTAGCCGCTGCGGGCCACTTCTCGCTCGGATTAGCAGAGCTACGGGCCAACCTCACGGCGAAAAGCCCTATTTTCGGCGCAACGCTATCGGGATGAGTGGAACTCGTGCACCACCGCCCGCATCGGGGCAAGCTCAGCGGAACGATCGATGGCAGTCAAACCGGATAGGTCAAGGAGCGATCTGGATGGAAAACGATCAAATGAGAAGCTGGATGAAATTCACTTTTATTTTCTACGTTGTTCTTGCAATTACTTTGTCGGCGGAAAATGCGGTCTCGCAAAATCTGCGAGCGGTGCATGGCAATACGATCGTTTCTCCGGAACTCCCCAAAGCGGACCTTACTTTCGGGAGTGCCTTCCACTATGTGGGCGCGCAGCAGGCGAATCTGTACGGCATGGCGGATGCGGAGATACATCTGTTCGTGAAGCCGGGGAATAAAGATGTCGTCGCCGCTTTTTACTGGGTACAGTTCGAGCATCGAATGCCCAGCGACCAGCACTCGTATCACTACCCGGCGGACCACACCACCAACATCGGCGGGCTGGATTTTGTTTACGACGTGAAAAGTTGGTCTGACTTTGCCGGAGACTTGATCGCGGATCCGGCCTCTGACGGGGCCGCCGTTACCCGATTGCTGGCCAAAGAAAATTTGAAGTTTCCGAAACGGGCGGCGCGAGTACGGATGTTTCATCTTCCCACTCCCGACCGTCGCACTGAGCTCATGATCATCTACGGAGAAGCTTTAGCCGAAAATTCTCCGGTCCCGGTCAGAAAAAAGCCTGTGGATCTGATGAAGGATGATCCCGCGTTTGCTCAGAAGCTACTCGACGATCTGAACGCGCAGCTGACAATCCAGATGAAGTGAAGATCAAGCGCACGTTGTGACGCAACTCACATCGTTCTGTAGTCTCAGTCCTTTCGAGAAGATCGAAATGCCTGCATCATAGCCAGGGCGAAAGTTGAGGCGTTCGGCGGGCGTCTAAGCCCGCCCCCGAAATCCTGAACGAAGTGAAGGACCTCCTAAGTCCTTACGGCTCAAGATTTTACGCGTAAGTAGTTGAGCGCCATAGATTACTTCGAGATTTTCCCCTAACTCGATGATTCTAGAGATCCCGGGGGGAGGGGGGTATACCTCTAAATAGCACGGATTCCCAAAACGGAACTCGTTTTTTCTCCGTGTCCTCAGCGGCCTTTCTCAGCGAACTCGGCAGTCAAAAGGTTTTGTTTCTTACGCCAAGGAAAATCCCATCTTCTCTAATGACACAGAAGAAGATGGGATGATCAAAACGAACTTACACCTGCTTAAGCGACGGCTTCTTCGCGATCACGCTCCGCTTCGACGCCCTTTTTTCCCAGGAACTTCAAAAGTGCAGCATTCACTTCTTCTGCGTGCGTCCAGGCCACGTTGTGAGGACCATCTTTGATCACGACCAGTTCTGCGCCTTTGATCAGCTTCGCGGTGCGCTGACCCGCGGATGCGAACGGCACGATGCGGTCCGCGTCGCCGTGAATGACCAGCGTTGGCACATCGATCTTCGCAACGTCGTTGCGGAAGTCTTCGTGCCACGTCGGAACGCACGCATAACTTGCGACCGCAGATGCAGTCGCCGCAACATTCCAGCATCCCTGAATCGCCTGCTCGCTGACACGCTTGCCGAGATTGACATCGGCATTGAAAAAGTTTTTGAAAAAATCGGTAAAGAAGGCATAGCGATCCGCTTTGACCGCTTTCTCAATCCCGTCAAACACCGCGCCATCAACGCCTTCTGCATTGTCCGCGGTCTTCAATAAGTAAGGTGGAACGCCGCCGATGATGATCGCTTTGCTCACGTCTTTCGATCCGTACTTGCCGATGTAGCGCGCGACTTCGCCGCCTCCCATCGAGAATCCAGCCAGCACAAACTTCTTCAGCTTGAGATGTTGAACCACCTGATGCAGGTCTTCGGCGAATGTGTCGTAGTTGTAGCCCGTTGTCGGCTGACTGGATTTGCCAAACCCGCGGCGATCGTAAGCGATGACGCGGAATCCAGCGTCCAGTAAAACCGGAATCTGTTTCTCCCACGACGAACTGCTGAGTGGATAACCGTGAATCAGAACAATTGGTGCGCCCGAACCGTGATCTTCGTAGTAAAGGTTGATTGGAGCGGAGTTTTCTTTGCCAACTTCGATATAAGGCATGAGGAGTCTCCTCGCGTTTCGAACAGGATGGGAATTCTGTGGTTATAGATGGTGGATCGCTGCTGAAGGATTCGGTGAAAGTGCTCGCCGGTTATGAGCTGCGAGCTGCCGTCTCGCGCCGTTCGTTCCTGCTATCCTGAGCAGTTCGGAGGTTTCTCGTGCAAGCGGTTTACATACTTTCGGCAGTTCGCACGCCCATCGGAAAATTCGGCGGTTCGCTGGCCTCACAAACCGCAGTCGACATGGGCGTCGTTGCAGCGAAAGCAGCCATCGAGCGCGCAGCCGTTCGCCCGGAACAAATCGAAGAGACGATCTTCGGCAATGCGCGCCAGGCTGGAGGCGGACCAAATCCCGCGCGCCAGATCTCGATCCGCAGCGGAGTGCCGCAGGAAGTTCCCGCATTTACCGTGAACAAAGCCTGTGCTTCAGGGATGAAGTCGATCGCGCTCGCGTATCAGGCGATCCTGCTCGGAGAATCGAATTGCATTCTCGCTGGCGGGACAGAATCGATGTCGCGCCTTCCTTATTACTTGGATGGCGCGCGTTGGGGATATCGCCTCGGCAACCAGGAACTCGTCGATGGCATGTACCGCGATGGATTTTTCTGTCCGCTGGCGAAGATGGTGATGGGCGAAACGGCGGAAGTCCTCGCGGAAGAATACAACATCACGCGCGAGGAGCAAGACGAATTTGCGCTAACGTCCCAAACACGCGCCGCCCGCGCAATCGCCGCAGGTCGTCTCGATGCGGAAATTGTTCCCGTTATTATCGAGGGTAAAAAGGGAACTACCACGCTTGCTCTGGATGAGCATCCATTTCCTGACGCGAACATGGAGAAGCTGGCGAAACTGCCTCCAGTGTTTTCGAAGACAGGAACGATTTCGGCAGGGAACTCCTCTGGGATAACGGACGGCGCAGCGTCGATGGTGATTGCCAGCGAGCATTTTGTGAAGCAGAACAACCTCAAGCCGCTGGGTCGAATTGTCGCCGTTACCTCAGCGGGAGTCGATCCGCGCACCATGGGAATTGGTCCGGTTCCCGCACTTCAGAAGCTGGCAGACAAGCACGGTTTGCGGCTGCACGAGTTTGGTCTTGTCGAACTGAACGAAGCGTTTGCGGCGCAAGTGCTAGCCTGCGATCGCGTCCTCAGCTTCAACCGTGATCGCCTGAACGTAAACGGAGGCGCGATCGCCCTCGGTCATCCGATTGGCTGCACCGGAACGCGCATTACGGTGACGCTCCTGCACGAGATGCTGAAGCGCAATACGAAAAAGGGCGTAGCTACACTCTGCGTCAGCGGCGGAATGGGAATGGCATTAGCGCTCGAAAACGTCGTTTGAATTGAATATGCACGGCGATCCCCAATTCAGGCTCGCTGTCGAAGGTGATGCCGATCTGCTGCTCGGTTTCATGCGCGCCTACTATGCGTTCGACGGACACGGCTTCGATCACGAGAAGGCTCGAGCCGCACTGATATCCCTGCTGCGCAATCCTGACTTCGGACGCGCATGGTTGATCCTCGACGGCTCGGATCCAATCGGCTACGTCGTCATCTGTTTTGGATACAGCCTGGAATGGCTCGGACGCGATGCTTTCGTCGACGAGTTCTATCTGCACGAAAACTATCGAAACCGCGGCTGGGGAAAAACGACGATGCGGTTCGTAGAAGATGCCGCGAAGGAACTCGGCATTCGCGCCTTGCATCTCGAAGTCATGAAAGGCAACGCGGCCGCGATGCACCTGTATCGGAAACTCGGGTTCGAGCCCCACTCCAGCACGTTTCTGTCGAAATGGGTTGAAACCCGGTTCTCTAAGCCTGGGCCGCAGGCCCGCCGACAGACGGCAGATTGATCTCGCCGTCAGTTCTGGTATGCTTTTTCCGCCAAATACTCCCCCTGTAAAAACTCCAAAACCGTTCAGGAGCTTCCTATGATTCGAAGGACAATCCGTTTCGCAGCGGCAGCGATGTTGCTTTCAGCCGCAAGCTTCGTACTCGCCCAAACCGAATTCTCAGCCGAGGTACACAGCGACAAACATCCTGACTCAGACGCCAAAGTCTATTTCGGCAAAGACAAGGCGCGCTTCGAACCTGGCAAAAAAGAGGCACGCGGCGGAGGTGCCGTCATCTTGGACATGACCAAGCAGAGCTGGACTGTGCTGATGGATGAACGCCAAATGTATATGGAGATGCCGCAGCAGATGATCGGACAGAAGGTCGGGTACGATTTCTTCCACGCTCAGAACGTAGAAGATGCCTGCCCACAGTGGTTGGAGATGTCTCAGAACAAAGGAGGCACTTGCCACAAGGTCGGCAACGAGACGGTAAACGGACGAAGCACCGTGAAATATGAAGGCACGAACTCAAAGGGTGAGATGGGAACCGTCTGGCTCGATCCAAAGCTACGTTTCCCGGTGAAATGGGTCGACAAGAACGGCGGCTCCGGGGAACTGCGCAACATCCAGGAAGGATCGCAGCCGGCGAGTCTTTTTGAGATTCCCGCGGGCTATAAGAAATTCGAAATGCCCAACATGGGTGGGATGATGCCGCGTCCGCAGTAGAACTTAATGCCTCACTTGCGGCGCGAAACGGCTTGAAAAGTTATTGATGATGCGCAGGGCAAATACCGCTGCCCTGCGCGATGGGAAGAGGAGTTCCACCCTCGGTCAGCGTTCCCGTGTTGGAATCGAAGTGGAAGAAGTGAAGGTTGCCGTCGGTCTCCATCTCGTAGACGATGCTGCCATCGTGATTGAATACGAATCCCGGCGTCTGCGAACTGATCGGCATCGAACTGCCCGTATCGACCAGACTGCTTTTCGAAAGATTCACCCGCACCACGTGAACGGCATCGCTCACGGGGTCTGTCAGGAATAAATATTTTCCGGATATCCCGAGTTGCACATTGCTCGCGCTTCCACAGAAAGTGAGCATCGCTGCGGTGCAGTGGACCGCCCGCTTCGGATTGGGAACATTGGGAAAGATGTCCAAATACCCTTGATTGCTGGCGCCGGCGCTTTGGTTCAGAACCGCTATGACGGATCCGATCGAGACGTCCTCGGTTCCATTGAGACTAATGAGTTGCTTGGTAGCTCCCAACGTTCCGTTCCCCGTATTGATCGCCCGTTGAAGGTAAACCGAACTCGTGGTCGAGGGCGCGCTGATATAGAGTTTCGACGCATCCGGGCTGAATCCATAGAGAAGGGCTGGCCAGAACGGCGCCGGCCCATAGGTCCCCTGGAGTTGGACGTTTTCTTTCAGCTTTCCCGCTGAGTTCTGCACGGCGAACAACCGGATCTTGGCAAAGTACTGGTTATTTGTAGTGGTCACCTGCAACATGTAGGCGAACTTGCCGGTGGGGTGCAGATTGAACTGCGAGAGTGAATCCGCGTCAAGCGTCTGAATAGCGGGCAATTGCGGTACCCCAAAATCGTCGGTCTGGAATACCGATAAATGTTGGACATTCTGGCCGTCGGCCCAAACGTCGTAGACAAAATGATCCTTTGGCGAGGGATCGAATTGCAGCAGAGATGCCGGCGGGCTCGTTAGAGTTACCGGATCTTCAACGGGTGTCGCTGCCAGAGAGTTTGGGTCAATGGAGTACGTTGTAATCGATCCGTTTTGCAGGAAATACAGGATTTCGCTGCTAGGCTTGGCGGGCGCTATGGGGCCATTCGATCCCCCGCAGCTCAGCGCCGCCACCGTGGCGAGAAGCAGACTGAACCCCTCAAGGTAACGTCTCACAAGCATAAGAGCCTGCGCCGGTGTCGAACTCCCCGGCATGATACCAACATTAGAGGGATTCGACTGCCAGATGGTTGCGCAATCGTAAATTGTCATCCAATCTCGGAGGCCCACGGCTCGGACCTCCAGGATTGCCAACCAGCGGTCGTCTGGCTTGCCTCCCTGTTCTGGTATTTGCGCCCGTGTGGCCGCAAAACTATACTCGCGTCTGAGCAGCGGAGTTACCCGGAGCAGCCATGCCTTTATCTGCAGTAATCGTCGATGATGAGCAACTGGCCCGCGACGAACTTGCCTATCTACTGAAGAATACTGGCGAGGTCAGCGTCATTGCCCAGGGTAAAAACGGGCTCGAAGCTGTAAACCTGATCAAGGAACATAATCCTGACTTGGTCTTTCTGGATGTCCAAATGCCGGGACTCGATGGCTTCGGAGTGATCAAGAAGCTCCTCGACAAGAAGGTGCCTCTCCCGAAAATCGTTTTCGCGACGGCCTTCGACCAGTATGCGGTGAAGGCTTTCGAAGTGAACGCTGTGGATTACCTGCTCAAGCCCTTTGACCGGAAGCGTGTGACCCAAGCCATTCAGAAGGCTCGAGCTCAACAGGAGGCCGGCGGCGCTCCGGCAGAGAAATTCGAAACACTCATGCGCATGCTGGAGTCACAGAAGCAGCCGGCCTCCAAGGTCCTGCTAAAAGCCGCCGGAAGAATGTTTCTCGTGGACCAAAAAGATATCTGTTATGCCTGGATCGAAGACGGCGTGATCACAGTTGTGACTGCGGGCGCAGCGGGGATGGAAGGCCAGTCCAACTGCCGGACACTGGAGGAGTTGCTCGACAGTCTCGACGCGAACACGTTTTGGCGCGCGCACCGCTCGTATCTCGTCAACATTAACCGCATCCGCGAGGTCGTTCCCTGGTTCAAGAGTTCGTACCAGCTGCGGATGGACGACAAAAAGCAAACGGAGATCCCGGTCAGCCGAGCTCAAACCAAGCGCTTGCGGGAACTCTTCGGACTCTGAGAGGTTCTCTTCACCTCGGGAAAAGGCCGCTTCCCGGTGTCTTTGTTCGCTGGAGTCTCTCCTCACTTGCTGGGCAAGGTCCAGCAAATCCTGAATTAGTGTACCTGTGTACATTGGATCTCTCTGGTGGAGGTAGCATTCGAACCGGAGAACGTGCCAATTGACGCTCTCCGGTCTCTAGGGGGGAGGGCTACACTGCCAACGCCTCCAGTGCAGTTCGATTTCGAATCATCAGCTGGGTTCCCTTAATCCGGATCAAACGTTTTCTCCGCAGGTTGCTAAGCAATCGGGTCACCGTTTCCCTTGACGCGCCAATCCGCTGCGCCATCTCCTCATGGGTCGGCAGTGTTGTCGCGTTTTTCTTGACCTGTTTTCCCCGGGTGGGCGCCTGCGAAAGTAGCAGCTTCGCCAGCTTTCCCGCAGACGAGCGCGTGAGAATCAAATCGTGGATGTCTCGGTACGCTGCCCGGTAATCGCGGCTGAGGCATTGGGCCGTATGAAGTCCGACCTCGCTGAACGTCTCCATAAGCTCAAGAAAATGTTTTCGGTCGATGAAGCCGATCTGGCAGGGAGTTCCAGTTTCGGTGGTGATTTCATAGCCGCTGCCGGACACCGTTGCGCTCACGCCCAGCACATGTCCTTCTTCCGCGGATTTGAGTATCAGGCTCTTGCCCTCGCGCGACGTAGTGGAGAGATTCACGCGGCCCGAGCAGACAATGAAAACTCCTCGCGGTTCCTGTCCCTCGACAAACAAAATTGCGCCCGCGGGCAGCGTCATCTTGTGTGTCACTTCGTTGAGGGCGGCCAGGATCTCCGGGGAGAATTTGCAGAAGCACCCGTCATGGCCCGCACACTCTGCGCAATTCTCAATGATCTCAAGCTCATAGGGTCCTTTCACTTCCTCTTCCTCCTCGGTATTTTTACGTTTCTTTCTTACATTGGTAGGGGCGGTTAGTCCCAGGCCGGGCAAGTTCCGCGAGTTCGAAAGCAGGGCCCGCGCATGGGCCTGTGTGTCCGCATTTGGGCTTGCCGCGGCAGAGATCAATTCCCACCCGGCGTTCGGATCCTCTTCCCGTTCCCACGCCATGCGGCAAGCGAAAAGGTAAAGCGGATCAACCTCTTGCGCTGCAGATGCCGACCTCGTTTCCGGGATCTGCAATAGTCCGGAAGGCTTATTATTTTCTGCCGATTGCTGCGGCTGATGCACCAAGTCCTGATCTTCGTTCAATCGTCGACAGCGGCGAATTCTCAGGAGCGCTCCGGAACTTGCGGTGCTCCATGAGGAAAGGACGGGCGCGGCAGACTCGTTGTTTTTCAGCTGTAGCACTGGCAACTCCACTGCTGCGAACCAGGGGATCCGCAGCAAACGAATAAAGGTAAAAGTGAGTCAATCCTCAGGGACAGGCTGGGGGGAACGCCGGCCAGAGGCGGAAAACCCAGATAGAAAAGCAGGTGGCGTTCCAAAAGCGGCTTTGGATCGATTTGGCACAAGTTCCCTGAATGGAACGAGTTCCGAAACAGGACAATTAACACCCCTGTTATTCCTTGCCTGCATCACGGCAATTTGCCGATCAGTCGGCAGTCCCGTCGGCAGACCATAGATTCGGAATCAGCCTTTCGATTCTCCCTCATACGCCTCTCGGGTAATCCCGAGCCGCTCCATCTTGGACTGCAAAGTGGTCCGCTTCAACCCCAGCCGTTTAGCGGCCCCGTTTGGTCCCGAAAGTACTCCGCCCGTCTCTCTCAGTACGCGAATAATGTGCAGCTTCTCGGAATTAACCAGCGATTGATCGTCGGCGACTGCGGTCTCACTCTTTGCGATTCGCAATTCTTCCAGCGGGACGCGGAGGACCGTGCCTTCGCTTAGAATCACGGACCGCTCGATAAGATTTTCCAGTTCCCGAATGTTTCCCGGCCACTTCCAGTCCATCAGAGCTTTCATCGTTTCCTTAGGGATAAGTTCGATATTGCGCTGCATTCGCCTGGCTACTTTATGCACGAAATGGCGGACCAATAGCGGAATGTCTTCGCGCCGTTCGCGGAGTGCCGGTACCCGGATCGGAAAGACTTTCAGGCGGTAAAACAAATCTCGCCGGAACTGACGGCTTTCGATTCGCTCTTCCAGATCGCGGTTAGTGGCTGTTATCAGGCGCATGTTGACCTTACGGGTCGTCGTGCTGCCAAGACGCTCGAACTCATGATCTTGCAGGACCCGCAACAGCTTGGGCTGCAGCTCCATCGGAATTTCGCCTACTTCGTCGAGGAAAAGTGTTCCATCATCAGCGAGCTCCAGGCGTCCGATCTTGCGTGTGATCGCACCGGTAAATGCGCCCCTCTCATGTCCAAACAGTTCACTTTCCAGCAGACCGAGCGGAATTGCCGCGCAATTGAGCTTTATGAATGGTCCTTTCTTCCGATGGCTCGAGTCATGGATCGCGCGCGCAACCAGCTCTTTTCCAGTGCCGGTCTCGCCCAGGATCATGACCGCGGCGTCGCTGGTGGCCACTGTATCGATCTGATCGAGCACCTTTGCGAGCGCCGCACTATCTCCGATAATGCCGCTGAAAATCCCCCGCTGGGGCGGATTGCCTTCAAGGTACTGGCGTTCTTCTCCTAATCGCTGTCTTAGCTGCTGGACCTCGAGCGCTGTTCGATGGTTCTCAATCGCAATCGCGAGTTGAGCTGCAACCTGAGACAGGAGCTTCAGATCACCATCGCGAAAAGCGCTTCTTCGTGTGCTTCCAACGACCAGGACGCCAAGCGGGCCTTTTGGACGCAGCAGGGGAGCGCAGCACAAAGTCTCAATTCCTTCCGATACGAAGGCTCTGGCAATTTCGTCATCCAGATTCGACAGGTCTTCCTTGGAGTAGGACTTCGGACTTTGCTCTTCCACGGCAAGCCCTGCGGGGGAGCTACGCGTAAGGACCTGCATGGCGGCGATCAAGTTCTTTCCCTGCGGAAAATCCAGCGCCTGCCGTACCAGCAGGCCCGTTGCGAGATCGTGCGACACGAAGCTGGCGAACTCGTGCCTTAGTACGGTACGCAGGGTTGCAGAAATCCTGGGAAACAGCTTTTGCAGGTCCCAAGGAGAGGCCAGAAGCTTATTTACTTCCCACAAAACTTGTAATCGCTCGGTTTGAGCGCGAAGCCCCAGTTGTACGTCCAACAGAGCGGTTTCCAGGTTGTCGGGATCAGCGTGCACGGAGGCTCCCCTCTGCTGTCACTTTGTCGACGACTAAGTAACTTCGGATACGGAGAAACTCAGGTACGACGCGGTTGCGAAGCGAGCGAAGATCGACTGAGATTGCGAGGGCAATGAAGGGCGACACGTGGAGGCACCTCGCCGCCTTCCCCCTCAAAAAGGCAGCTGTAGTCTGTCCTACAAAAACCTGAACCTTCGGATTATAAAGACCCTGTCAAGGCGGCATCCCGGGACATACTTCGACCTATAATTGACTTATGGCACGCGGCTGGGAAAGCAAGTCGGTTGAGGCGCAGCAGGACGAGGCGACGCAGGAGTCTGCAAAGCCTCGAGTGAAGCTGACGCCGGAAGCGGCGGCGCGCAGCCGCGAACGCGAAGGCCTTCGTCTCGACCGTCAGAGGATCGTGCAACAGCTCGAAAATGCAAAGAATCCGCGCCACCGCGAACTGCTCAGTAAAACACTGGCGGATCTTGATCGGAAACTCAGCCGATTGGATGAAACAACGCAGTCAGTCGCCCCGCTTCCAGGGAACACCCCCACTTCCGGGTAGGCTACGGAACACACAAGGCTTACGTATAATGATATTTTTATGACAGCCTACGTGTACGTGTCGTTAAAGAAGAGTGTCCTCGACCCCCAAGGTAAAACCATCCAGGGCGCGCTCCAGAAAATGGGCTACAAAGGTCTGGAAAGCGTGCGGCAGGGAAAGTATTTTGAGCTGCAGTTGGATGGCGGCCTCTCCCCCGAACAGGCGAAGGCGGAAGTCGAACGCATCGCCCGCGAAGTACTGACCAATCCGGTTATCGAAGAATTTCGTTTTTCCCTCGCCGAGTAGCTGGGGAACCATCGAGGTGGAGATATGTGCGGCATAGTCGGTTATGTCGGCAAGAAAAGTGTCGTTCCCGTCATCATTGAGGGGCTGCGCCGGTTAGAATATCGCGGCTACGATTCCGCCGGCATTGCAGTGGGCTGCAATGGTGATGGACTCGACGTGCGCCGCGCTGAGGGCAAGCTTCGCAATCTCGAAGAGGCGATCAAAAACAAGCCTCTTGATGGAACCTACGGCATCGGGCACACGCGTTGGGCCACTCATGGAAGGCCGACAGAAGAGAACGCGCATCCCCACCGCGACTGCACGGGTAAGATCGTCGTCGTTCACAACGGGATCGTGGAAAACTATCTCAGCCTGAAAAAGAAGCTGATCGAAGAAGGCCACACGTTTACGACTGAGACCGATACGGAGATCATTGCGCACCTGGTCGAGAAGTTTTTTTACAAGACGGGCAATGGACATCGGCCTTCCCTGGAAGAAGCCGTCCGGCAGACGATCAAGCAGCTTTCCGGAGTCTTCGCAATCGCGGTGATCTGCACCGACGATCCAAACAAGATCGTTGCCGCCCGCAATGGGCCACCCGCAGTCATCGGGCTAGGCAATGACGAATACTTCGTGGCTTCCGACGTTCCCGCAATCCTGCAGCACACGCGCGATATCTTCTTTCTGGCTGACGGTGATATGGCGGTCGTAACTCCCGACGGAGTTCAACTCACCGACTTCAACGGCAAGCCGGTTGTGCGGCAGATCCAGCATGTTACGTGGGATCCCATCCAGGCGGAAAAGGGTGGATTCAAGCATTTCATGCTCAAGGAAATCTACGAGCAGCCCAGCGCCGTGCGGGAGACGACATTAGGTCGGGTTTCTCAAGATACCGGACACATCTTCCTCAATGAAATGCAGATTACGGAGGCAGAGTTTCGCGAGGCCGGAAAAATCAACATCATCGCCTGCGGAACGAGTTGGCATGCGGGACTCGCCGGGAAGTTCATGATTGAATCGCTGGCGCGGATACCGGTCGAGGTCGACTACGCGAGCGAGTGGCGATACCGCAATCCGATCGTCGCCCCGAACACGATTACGCTGGTGATTTCGCAGTCTGGCGAGACCGCCGACACCCTGGCCGCCCAACGAGAGGCCAAAGCGAAAGGTTCGAAGACGCTTGCGATCTGCAACGTTGTAGGTTCCACCATCACTCGCGAATCCGAGGGGACAATCTATACTCACGCGGGCCCGGAGATTGGTGTCGCGTCGACCAAGGCATTTACCGCGCAACTTACCGCTCTATATATTTTTGCCATGTATCTCGCGCAGGTCCGAGAAGTCATGAAGCCTGACCAGGCTCGCGCCTCCATGCAGGAGTTGACGAAGATTCCCGCAAAACTGGAATCGCTGCTTTCCCAGGATCACGCGTGTGATGAGTTGGCCAAGCGCTACCAGAAAGTCCACGATTTCCTGTTTCTCGGCCGCGGCATACATTACCCGATCGCTCTCGAAGGCGCCCTGAAGCTGAAGGAAATTTCGTACATTCACGCCGAGGGGTATCCGGCGGGCGAAATGAAGCATGGTCCGAATGCCTTGATCGACGAAAACCTTCCGGTCGTGGTGATCGCGACCCGCGATGTGAACGATGCTGAGTCGATGTTGCGGTACGAGAAGACGATCTCGAATCTGAAGGAAGTGAAGGCGCGTTCGGGTGTGGTAATTGCACTGGCGACCGAGGGCGATGACGAAATCGCGGAATCGGCCGATCACGTCGTGTTCATACCTCCGGCGCCCGACGAACTGTCGCCGATCCTTGAGATCGTCCCGCTCCAGTTGCTGGCTTATCACATCTCCGTCCGGCGTGGTTGCGATGTGGATCAGCCAAGGAACTTGGCGAAATCGGTGACTGTCGAATAAGCTGCCCTTTTAATGAATAGCGAAACAATCCTATCCTTCCTGGTCATCGGAAACGAATCATGGATCGGATATTCTCTGCTCGCTGTTCTCGTGGTTTATGCCGTTCTGCTTTGGATCGCTCCCTCGCGTCCGAAAGCCCTGCAGGAACTTGCCCGCAAACATGGCTTCCGGTTTGAACCGATCATGTCGCGGAAGGAGTTG
This sequence comes from Candidatus Sulfotelmatobacter sp., assembly GCA_030151135.1. The sequence goes on from JASLEQ010000636.1 coordinate 13,117, forward strand.
GGCATTGAGGGCACCACCTTTGACCTGGGACTTCCCGCAGAAAACGTTATGCGAGGAACGCTCGAAGGGCGAGAAACCATGGTCTTCGACAAAACTATGCCCGTGGAGCCTGCGACCGAGGCCGCAAGCGACAGCATGACCCGCGAGCGAACCGTCGTCGGTTTTCGAGTTACTTCCGACACGCCATGCCGCAATTCTCGTATCGTCCAACCAAATGACTGGCACGTCGAAAAGATGGGGGAATGGGTTTTCCTCTACGGCCCAACTGGTTTAATCAAGCCTCGCAATATGGAAGGCTATGTCGAGGAGGCCCTGGCGCGGTTTCAGAAAGCCATCAGCTCGCAACGATAACGCCAAGACCCGCTGTTTGTGAGTCCCTGGATCACGGCTTCGACGTCTGTGTAGCGCTCCTCAGGCAAACCCCCACCGCAGCAAGCAACGCAATCGCGCCCGTCCAAACGCTAAACGCCACATCTACGACCCATCGGGGCGCCGCCCCGACTCTTATCAGCAAGAACGGCAAAAAATTCCAAGTCGTGATGTGCGCATAATCCCACTGATCGTAGCCCATCGCATCAGTGTTCAAGCCCCACGCGTCCATCTTTCCCAGCGCAAACGCCACGATGTTTTTGAAGCGTAGCGCGATCACAAAGGTGGGATGGCCCAGCGTCTCCATCTGGTAGATCTCCAGCGGCAGCCAGAACATGAGCGAAGCCACCTGAATGAAGAAACTGATGGCCGTTATACCTAAGCCCATGGGCCAAACCCACCTTGGCGTCTCCGCCCGAAACTTCAACAGGAGAGGAATAGCGAGCACCGCCACCATTTCCACGGCGGTCGAAACGTAACGGTCGCCCCAGGCAAAGTCTCCGGTCCAGTAGGTGTAGCGCGCGTATAAAAAAATGTAGCCCAGCACCAGCAACAATGAAGCCACCACATAGGCACGGACGGCGGCGTCAAGCCGTTTCCAGAGCAGGACAAAGAGAAGCAGAGCCAGGATCAGCAGAGGATCGAATAAGAAGATGGATTTTTCCGGCTGAAAGAGCGCACCCATCACGCCGACGTGCAGCGGCGTGCTCCAGGGAAAATTCGCCGGGAGAGTGGGATCCTGCGCCCGCATCTCGCGAGCGAAGATTGGAATATAGGTCTGCGTGAACGAGCCAAATCGGTACCAGCTGTACAAACGCTCCAGCACAAAAAACACGCCGTAGACAGGTGCAGCGATCTGGAGGTAGGACCTTAACCGTGGCCAAAAGCCTTGACTCAATCGCCTTTCGAACCACAACACCGCGAGCAGGAACACGCCGGCAGCCATGAGGTCGAGCGCGGTGGTCACGCGGGTCAGAAGATTGAATCCCAGCGCCGCGGATCCCCAGAACAGGGCCCCTACGCGCCCAGAACGCAGCCATTCATACTGATAGGAAAATCCCACCAGCGTCAGCAGCATGATGAAGTTGTTCTCCATCATGTTCTGCGTGTAATGCAGATGAGTTGTGCAGAAGAGCAGCGCCAGCACCCCGGCCACAACCTGTTTCAGATCGAAGCCCAGCTGCCGCAAGAATCGAAAGGCAATGAGCGCCGTCAGCACATTGACCAGAATGTTCGTGCTATAGCTGACCACGATACTTCGCACCGCCGGATCATCTTCGTAATCGGCGAATACATGCCAGTGGGCAATCCAAGTTCCGGCCAGATCAGCGGGCAACATCAACAGCGATTGGCCAATCCCGTACCAGCTGTAGATTTTGCCGCCGCGCCCGTGAAGCCCGAATTCCGGATATTCGTTCGGAAAAACCTGCGGTTGCGACGTCCACAGCCAGTGCGTCACCTGCAGCCGGTGCATGGTGTCAGCGCTGCCCAATTCGCCCGACTGCACCACAAACGCAAGCAGGCCTGCAGTCAGGCACAGCAAGAACAGGGGATTTCTGAACCACTCACGCACGCGAGATGTCATCGCAATGGATGGTAACAAACATCGCCTTCCACCTTCGGGCCGCTGTCTTCTGGTATCTATCCCAGTCCCGGCTTGGAGGAGCCGGACACCGGATGCCGACCTCGTTTATCCTGTAGCGGGGAATTTCCAATCATGGCGTTCTGTTCATTCTGCGGTACGGAGCTCACTCCCAACGTCAACTTCTGCGCTACTTGCGGCAAGCCCGTGACCAGCAGCAAGGCGGCTTCGCGTCCGGGCGAAGACGCCACTATCGATTACGAAGCGACGGCGGCCTATGCGTCGCCGCTGCCGCCCGCGCCGCGCCCAGTTTCCGGTTCTTCTTCAAAGCCCTCTTCCAAGAGTTCCGCGGTCGCTGAATACCTGCTCAGTGAAGGCCGCTTTCTTCCGGGACGCCTCCTCGCCGGCCGCTACCGCATCATCGCCCTTCTCGGTAAAGGTGGCATGGGTGAGGTTTACCGCGCTGACGATCTCACATTGGGTCAGGCCGTTGCCATGAAGTTTCTTCCCGACGAAGCCCTGAGCAATGAAGGTTTGCTCGAACGTTTCAAGAACGAAGTTCGAATCGCCCGGCGTGTTTCACATCCCAATGTCTGCCGCGTATATGACGTCGGGGAAGTAGACGGACAAACATTCTTCACCATGGAGTACGTCGATGGCGAGGATCTGGCGTCGTTGCTGCGCCGCATCGGCCGTCTTCCGCAGGACAAGGCCGTGGAGATGGCGCGCCAGCTCTGTGCGGGACTCTCCGCCGCCCATACCAAAGGCGTGCTCCATCGCGATCTGAAACCTGCCAACATCATGCTCGATGGCCGCGGCCAGGTCGTCATCACCGACTTCGGCCTTGCCGGCGTCGCCGACGACATTCGCGGTCCTGAGGTTCGTAGCGGCACCCCGGCTTACATGGCGCCGGAACAACTGGAGGGTAGGGAAGTCAGCACGCTGAGCGATATCTATGCGCTAGGACTCGTGCTCTATGAGATTTTCACCGGGAAACGAGCGTTCTCCGAGAAGAAACCCGGCGCGGATCACACGCCGAGCCGGCCGTCGTCGGTGGTGAAAGATCTTGATCCGGTAATCGAGAAAGTGATTCTGCGCTGCCTGGAAGAGAATCCCGCATCCCGTCCTGCAAATGCGCTGGCTGTTTCGGCTGCGCTGCCGGGAGGCGATCCGCTGGCCGCTGCACTGGCTGCCGGCGAAACTCCCTCGCCCGAACTGGTCGCAGCTTCCGGCGAAACCGAAGGCCTTCGCCCCACGGCCGCCGTCGCGATTCTCGCCGGCGTTCTGGTTGGATTGGCCTTCGCGATCGGTCTTTCGGTCCGCTACAACGGATACGACCGCATGAATCTCGAAATGACGCCGGAAGTGCTGACTGAGAAGGCGCATGAAGTGATCGCGCGACTGGGATACGAAGGCAAGCCGGCGGATAGCGCCTACGATCTCGATATCGATGGCGATTTTCAGAACGCGGTGCAGAAGAACGATAAGCCGCGACCCGATTGGGACGCGGTGCTGCGGGGGCGCCCTTCACTCCTGATGTATTGGTACCGGCAGAGCCCCGACACGATGTCACCCAATGAATTCCGGGATAATCTGTTGACGCCCGCCGTCATCTCGGAGACCGACCCCCCGAATACCCTCTCGGGAATGATCAATGTGCATCTTGATCCACAAGGGCGGCTTACGTTCTTCCAGGCGATTCCGGCGGAAAAGTTGGACGCGAGCAAACAGATACCGAACGCGCCGACCGCCCCCGCGGCTACACCATTCGACTGGAACATTGCTTTCAGTGCGGCCGGACTTGACCCATCAAAGTTGCAGGCCGCGCAGCCGATGTGGAATTCGCTGGCAGCGTCGGACGTGCGGATGGCGTGGACGGGAGTGTGGCCTGGATCAACTCGTCCGCTGCGCGTGGAAGCCGCGTCATTTCAGGGCAAACTCGTCTTCTTCCGGATGGTCGGGGATTGGACCAAGCCCCCGCGCATGGTGAGCACTGAACCGAAGTCGTTCGGTGACAAACTGGGCCGGTGGGTGGGAATCGTCCTGCTTCTAGGGGGACTTGTCGGCGGTTGTTTCCTGGCACGCCGAAATTACCTGCGTGGCAGGGGAGACCGGGAAGGCGCAAGGCGGCTGGCAATTTTGGTTTTCTTGCTCGAGATGGGATTGTTCGTTTGTCGAGCGCACGTAGCCAGCCTCGGCGATGGTATTGGCGACACAATCATTGCTATCAGCACAGCGATGTTTATCGGAGCTGCGATCTGGATGCTTTACATGGCGGTCGAGCCCTGGGTCCGGCGCCAGTGGCCGAACACGATCATCTCCTGGACTCGACTTCTATCGGGCAATTTCAAAGATCCCGTGGTAAGCCGCGACGTGCTGCTGGGCGTGGCGCTGGGTGTCGTTTGGATCGTGGTTTTCGACGTGCGCTATCTCTTCATGCTGCATTTTGGCGCTTCCCCCGGTCTCGGAAGCACAGACGTGCTGATGGGAGGGCGCCAGGCGCTTGGGGGATGGTTGCGTCAGTGGCCGCAGTCGATTCAAACGACACTGTTGTTTTTTCTTTTACTCATGGGGCTCAAGGCAGTTCTGAGAAAACAGTGGCTGGCTGCGATAGTCTTCGTCGCCATTTTTGCGTTACCCCGCATGCTGTCCAGTGACCATGCTGCCATCGACGGACCTGCATTCATCCTTGTCTATGCCATCGCAGTCCTGATCGTTATTCGGTTCGGGCTGGTTCCCCTTGTCATTGCGATTTTCACGATCAATCTGCTTGCAAATATTCCGTTTTCTCCTGACTTCTCGGCCTGGTACATGACAAGTTCGGTGGCGGCGCTTCTTAGCGTGCTAGCGATCACGGGCTGGGGCTTCTATCACTCGCTCGGTGGCCGTCCTCTCTTGAAGATGGACACGGATTAGTGGTCCGCATCTACGCTGCAGCTTGTATCGCTCCATCCGGAATTTCAGCTGGTTGCTGCCTTGTTTCCGGAACGCACAGGGTAAAGATCGTGGCCCCGACCACGGCCAATCCGGCGAATACAAGGAACGTGGTCTTGAATCCCACGTGCTGCAGCATGAATCCGCTGATCACCGGCCCAACAACTCCGCCAATGGCGAGCGCGGTGGCAAACAGTCCTGCCAGCGTATTGAATTTGCCTTTGCCTCGCGTTAAGTCGGCTGCGAGACTGATCACCACCACCCCATAAATTCCTGCGCCAATCCCGTCGAGGGATTGCAGCCAGATGATCGCGCGGGGATCGTGCGCCAGTACGTATGACACGATCCTGAGCGGAAGCACCCAGAACGCTATGGCCAACACAGGCTTCCGCCCCCAACGATCTCCAAATTTTCCTGCGAAGATGGCGACCGGCACCATCACAATCTGCGCTGTCAACACAGTCGCCGTCATCAGGCTATCGGAGCCGCCAAGCTTCTTCACATAGAGCGCGGTCAGCGGCAAAATGGGCGCATTTGCCAGATGAAAAAGAAAAATCGCGATGAACACGATCAGGATGGTCCGGTTCTTCAGCAAGTCCTTCCAGCCGACGGACTTCGAGTCTTTGTCGCTCAAGCCAGTCGCAACGTGTTCATCCAAATCGTCCGGCCGGATCAGCAGCACGGAAGCGGCCGCCAGCATCGAGGAAACCCCGACCGAATAAAAAACAGAACTCACGCCCAGCCACTTCACGAGACCCATGGCTGCAACTGCGGCAACGATATTGCCGGCATGGTTCCATCCCTGGTTCGTTCCGGCGGTCTTGTTCAGCAGTTCGTGTCCGACGAGAGCCAGTGCCAATGCGCCGAGCAATGGTGCGAAAAAGCTTTGCGCGGCTCCCGAAAGGAACAGGACGGTGTCCACTGTTTTCTGATGCCCCGCGATGATGGGCACCGCCGCGAAACAGAGGCCCGTCGCGACCGCCGCAACGGCAAACAGCGCTCGCCGCCACGAGATCCGGTCACACAGAATGCCCGCGGGAGTCTGCATCACCAGGGTGCCTAGCCCTGCCGCCGCGGTTGCGATGCCGATCGCGTCATAGCGCCAGCCATGCTCTTTCAGTAGCACTCCCAATACCGGTAGAAGGACGCCGACCATCTCGGCCTGGAAGAAGTTAATCGCGTTCAGTCCGAAAAAGCTCTGCTTCGAAAAGCCGCGGGAAGTTGCTGGAGCGGGCATAATCCTCAAGTCGAGGGCGCCGAAACGGCCTTGGCGACCAGTGTCCAGCAACAGATGCGGAATTCGCTTCCGGAGTTTGGTAAACGCTTGTAAAGGCGGGACTTATTTGTAACGTGGGTTAAAATTTCTTTCCCGGATTCAAACCAACCTTTCCGCAACCTTCGGCCTGCTGGGATCATCTAAAACTTGACAACGATTCACTCAAGCCATATCATCTGGCTGATTATAAAGCAGTTGTGCGGCGTAAATGTTGTTGACAAAGGACTTATCAAGTTTAGGAGGCAAGTATGGCCAAGATTATCGGGATTGACCTCGGTACCACCAATTCCTGCGTAGCCGTCATGGAAGGTGGAGAGCCCAAGGTCATTGCCAATGAAGAAGGAGGGCGGACGACGCCCTCGGTAGTCGGATTCACCAAAACGGGCGAGCGGCTCGTCGGACAGGTTGCAAAACGCCAGGCAATCACGAATCCGGAGAACACGGTTTATTCGATCAAGCGGTTCATGGGACGCCGCTATGACGAAGTTGGCGAAGAAATCAAGATGGTTCCATACAAGGTCGTTCGGCAGGGCGATCACGTCGCCGTGTTGGCGCAAGGCAAGGAGTACACGCCACCGCAGGTTTCCGCGTTGATTCTGCAGAAACTAAAGAAGGCGGCGGAAGACTACCTCGGAGAGAAAATCACCGAGGCCGTCATCACCGTGCCCGCGTACTTCAATGACGCGCAACGGCAGGCGACGAAAGATGCCGGACAGATCGCCGGACTCGAAGTGAAGCGCATCATCAATGAGCCCACGGCAGCGGCGCTGGCGTACGGACTCGACAAAGGTAAGGACGAGACGATAGCGGTGTACGACTTCGGTGGCGGAACGTTCGATATTTCGATTCTTGAAGTCGGCGAAGGCGTGATCGAGGTGAAAGCGACCAACGGTGACACTCACCTTGGCGGCGACAATCTGGACCAGCGTCTGGTGGATTGGCTTATCGACGAATTCAAGAAAGACGAAGGCCTTGACCTGCGCGGCAAGGGCAATGAGATGGCGCTGCAGCGTCTGCGGGACGCGGCGGAGCGCGCCAAGATCGAGCTCTCGACCACGATGGAGACCGAAATCAATCTGCCATTCATCACGGCGGATGCCAGCGGTCCCAAGCACCTGGTCAAGAAGCTGACCCGGGCGAAGCTCGAGTCGATGGTGGAAGACATCATCCAGAAGTCGGTGGGTCCGTGCAAGCAATGCATGAAGGACGCCGGCGTCGACACCAGCAAGATCAATGAAGTCGTGCTAGTCGGCGGACAGACTCGTATGCCTCGCATTCAGCAGCTCGTGAAAGAGCTGTTCGGACGTGAAGGCCACAAGGGCGTGAATCCGGATGAAGTTGTCGCAGTAGGTGCGGCAGTTCAGGCCGGCGTGCTGGGCGGTGAAGTGAAAGACCTGCTGCTGCTGGACGTGACTCCGCTGACATTGTCGATTGAAACGCTGGGCGGCGTGGCTACGCAGATGATTCCGCGGAACACGACGATTCCGACCAAGAAGACGGAGACGTTTTCGACCGCGGCGGACAACCAGAATTCGGTTGAAGTTCACGTGCTGCAGGGTGAGCGTCCCATGGCGGCGCAGAACCGGACTCTGGGCAAGTTCCATTTGACCGGACTGCCACCGGCTCCGCGAGGCGTGCCGCAGATCGAGGTGACGTTCGACATTGATGCCAACGGCATTTTGAACGTGACCGCGAAAGACATGGCCACGGGCAAAGACCAGAAGATCACGATTACGTCGTCTTCGGGTCTAAGCAAAGAGGAAGTGGAGCGCATGGCGAAGGAAGCCGATGCGCACTCGGCCGAGGACAAGGCGCAGCGCGACTCGATCGATGCGAAAAACCAGCTCGACTC
>JASLEQ010000035.1 GCA_030151135.1 Candidatus Sulfotelmatobacter sp.
CCCCACCCCCCTCCTACGGGAAGATTAGATCCGGCAAATAAAAATGCCATTAATACAAGCGGAAAATATAGTTTGCGATACAGCCATATGGCTGCAAGTAGCAGCTGAAACCCAATGAGGCCGGTCAAATATGACTGGTTCGTGAAGTACCACGGATGCGAATACGCGTAATACGACAACAGGAGCGTGATCGCAAGTCCTCCGCTAATCAAGAGCGCTTGCCGAACTCCGTTTTCCACGCCAACGCACCTCGAAATGGGGGCCCCGGGCAGAGTCGAACTGCCGACCAACGGTTTAGGAAACCGCTGCTCTATCCATCTGAGCTACGGGGCCGCAATGGTCACCTGATGCTAGCATATTCGTTCACCAGAAAAACCCGCCAGCGCAAGGTGTATATACATCTTGATTGCCTTTTCTGTGCCGCTCCCAGCGGCACGAAGGCTGCTCAAAATGCTGTGCTAATCTGTTGCTGAAATTCTTTCTTCCCGACGGGTAAACGGCGATTCATTGAAAATCCAGGCAGCTACGGTTCACCCCTCTACTGCGCAAAGCGCTGGATTAACTCGTCAACGCGAATCGCTTCCAAAAACCAGCATTATTTCAACGCCCGAACTGCTGTTGTTATGGAGTGCCGCTGCGCTCTGCTTCCTGATCGTCCTGCATCAATTTCAACCCTATAGCCAGACCGTTATCGACTTCGGCGATAACACCGCTTATGTCTCAGCCGCTCAAGCCATCCAACATCGGGCTCTTCAAGGCAGCAACACAAAACAGGGCTGGGGGCTCTCCTACCTGATCGCCGTCCTGTCGATAACTCATTTATCGGATCAAGCTAGTCTCCTGCTCATTTCCATGGCATCGTCTGTGGGCAGCATGCTGCTGGTTCGAAGCCTCTGGGGTTCATGGATCGCCGCATTCTTCGCGGTCCTCAACTTCCCATGGCTTCAGACATCGCTATTGGGTGGCTCGGAGCCACTCTTCGTGTTTCTTCTGTTCGCCTCGTTCTGGTTCATTCGCAAAGAACACTGGACGACCGCTTCCATTCTGGCCGCCCTCGCAACTCTCACGCGTCCAGTCGGCATATTTGCTCTGTTCGCACTCGGTCTAACTTTGGTCCTCCGGAGGGATTACAAAAGGGCGTCCATCTGTACGGTGGTCGCGGCGCTCATCGGATTTTTCTACGTCCTTCCCTTTTGGATCGCATTGCACGATCCTCTCTATCAATTCCATCGCTACAAACTGGAGGACTGGCAGTCTGGATCTCTCGTGACCTGGCCCTTCCATATCATCGCCGTGAGCTACTTGTATTACCGCGGCCCATGGACAAATGTGATCCTCACCGGTACCTGGATTGGCTTCGCCATACTTGGTTTCTGCCGGATCACCGCGAAGATTTATCGGCACGGTCTGCCGCAGCATCCCGCGGAAGAGATCTTCGTACTTAGCTACGTCATGTTTTTGTTCTGCTACAACTCACTTGAGTGGGCGAGATGGGACTTCCCGCGCTTCGTAATACCGGCCATACCGCTCCTTTTGCTCTCTTGCAACCGCTGGCTGCCAAAATCGCGCTGGGTCGTCTACCCTCTTTGCGCAATCTCCGCCACGCTTGCCGCATGTTCCACAGTTGGAATTCAGAACGTCCTTAGAGACCTGCGTTAGGACTGTTCGATACAAACACCTCGGGCAGCGAGCGGGGAATGACGGATTAGAGACTCGAGTCTCCATCGTATTGGGATGGATCCCAGGCATTCACATCCTGCAGTTCGTTTCTAAGTGCCGGAGAAACGATCTTATGGAAGTAACTCCACGCCGCGAGCTTGCGGTGGTGCGGCGCGAGACGGTCGATAGTGTCCTGCTTGTCGGGCCGGAATCCGAACGCTTCCAGCATATGGATTCCCTGCGTTCGGGCTTCGTTCAAGCCATTCGCCAACATCGACGGCAGAATATTTTCGAAGCCTGGCAACGCCTGAAAATCAACCAGTCGCACTCTCTGCAGCTTGATCTCGCGGTAGTCATGGCGCTGAAAAATGCCATACGCTGCGATTCGTGCCCCTTCACAGTGCGTCAGAACCCAGGTATGGCCTTGGGTCAAGGAACGCTTGAAATGCCACAGCAGATGCTCCCTTGAGCGGTTCGCTAGAAACCGGTTCTGATACGCGCGACACAATTCTTCCCAGAAGAAGTCGAACTGTTCGTCAAACTCGTGAACGCGCGTCAGATCGTGCTTCTGGTCGGGCCACCCAGTTTTCGACACTCTGTCGAATATCTTCAACGCCACCGATCCGGCTCCTGCCAGCGAGTCCGGCAATCCCTTTTTTGAAATTGCACTACTCACAAACCCGTCGTAGTTTGTGATCCAAAAAGAAGAATTCTCCCAGTCGCCGACGGGCACGCGCTCAACTCCAACCCGGTCCAGCACCGCTGACGAATTCAGGTTCGCGCTGCTGCCCACGAAGTACTCCACCTCAGTAGCAAATTCAACCAGTCGGTCGAGTAGCAGGAGACCCATACCCCTGTGCGACGCCTCCAAGGCGAACGCGTGCAAGCCCGCCGCGAGAATCTCTCGTCCTCTAAACTGGTAGCTGAGCGGGATATTCCCGAGAAATCCAACAATCTCGGCTCCCTCGCGAACGACCCAACCAATCGGCCATTCCGGGCGCTTCTTGCGCACTGGATTTCCAGTCCACATGAGTTCCCACTCTTCCCGGTCTTTCACAGTTAATCCGCTGTTTCGGAGAACCGATGCGATTCTGTCGTAGTCGTCAAGCGCCGCTTCTCCAAGCTCGATCGAGCGTTTGGTTGATCCGATCGGAGCTGAAATTCTGGTTGCTCCGGAAGTCATAGCTGCGCTCTGCAGCACAGACTCCAGTTCCTTCACGCTTTCCATTTGGACCAGCACTTCCACTGGCACAACGACTCCCGAAATCCGCCGCAACTCTTCCTGCAACTCTAAAATCAAAAGCGAGTCGATCCCCAAATCAGACAGCGAAGAATCCTGGTGAATTTGCTCGGCCGCGACACCGCTCAGGCGCGAGAGAAGTGATCGCAAGTTGCCGTTGGACGGAAGAAGTGCTCGACGCGGCAGAGGTGGGCTCTGACCCCGAGGCGCGATTCCTGGATTTAGGGACTCCAGCCAACATTCCTGGCGCCGCCACGGATAGTTGGGTAAATTCATTTGCCGCGATACTCCGGAATATACCTGACGCCACGCGACCGGGTGACCCAACTCATAAAGCCGAGCAACAATCCGAAGCGGAGTGAGTACATCTGTCTCAGAGGTGCTGAACCCAGCCAGCAGTGTCGCATTTGCGCCAGATCTCTGATGTCGGGCCAACAAATTCTCCGGCGTCATATCGAGAATATCCGCCCGGCTTTCCATCAACTCGTCGAACGCAAGTGCCTTCTCGGTAGACGTGGTAGCTATTGTCCTCACGATTTCCCCATGCTCTTGACGCAAGAACTCGGCTGGGCGCAGCCCCCACTTTTCCAGAATCCCCAGCAGCTTTCCCGATCGTCCTACCCAGTCCTCATCATGCTTTGGACAATCCGCACCGAACTGCCGCGGAAGAGAAGAATGATTGCCCGAATCGCCGCACTCAGAAATCACTGCCACCAGCTTACGTTTGCCACTGACCTTGAAGATGGCAGGTGGATTCCGAACCCACGAGTTCATTGCATCGGCCACTTCTGGCACCGAGAGCCCGGCAAAGGCCGCTCGATATTCATGATGCGTACGGCGGGTAGCAGCAGCCCGGCAACAATCGTGCAGGGATTTCGCATCCGATCTTTCGATTAAGCGGACCGTTTGTTGCACCAGTTGTTGCAGTGCGCTTGGATGACGCGCAGAAAGCGGAAGCACGAATCCCGGAACGCACCCGTCATCCTTCCCTTCCGGCTCGCCTTCAGCGCTCACGTCCGTGATGCAGACATGTGCGTACGTCCCGCCCATCCCGAAGGCGCTGACGCCCCCCGCCCGTCCTGAGGCGTGGGAGGGAGCCCATGGCTCAACCACTGTGGAAACGTCGAGTCCAAGTTTTGCGAGATTGATATGCGGATTCAGCTTTTGCGGGTACAGGCTGCCGACAAATTCGCCGTGATGCAACATCAACGCAACTTTGATCAGACTCGCCACTCCAGCAGCGGTTTCCAGA
>JASLEQ010000073.1 GCA_030151135.1 Candidatus Sulfotelmatobacter sp.
TGGAAAGTCGCCTGCCCGGAATCATCGAAGAAGCGGCACGCATGCATGTGCTCACTGTGAGCGACATTCCGCATTTCGCCGAGCGGGGAGGAACGATCGGATTGGTCAATCTGGACGATCGCATCCGGTTTGAAGTGAACCGTACGAGAGCGGCTCAAAGTCATCTTGGATTGAGCTCAGAACTGCTGAAGGTGGCGGTGAAAGTAATTGGGGGAGCTTCGGCGGGAAGTTAGATCATGGCAACGACACGCAAAGGTTCAATTTCGACACGCCTCACGATCATGAATATGCTCGTGAGCGGGGTCGCCCTATTGCTGGCGTGTGCCGGATTTTTTACCTATGACCAGATCACCTTTCGCCAGGGTCTGCTCCGAACGCTCTCGGCGCAGGCACAGATTATCGGTTCCAACAGCGTATCCGCAATTTTGTTCAATGACCCCCAAGCAGCAGCGAGCACTCTGGGAGCGCTGCAGAGTTCACAAAACATTTCGGCCGCCGGCATCTTTACCAATGCTCGCCATCCGCTGGCGGAGTATTCCAGAGATAAGGCCGACGACATCCTGAATATCCCTCAATTGAGCGCGGAACAGAACCAAGGCTACTGGTTTCGCGGCGATCACGTGATTCTGGTGCGGAGAATCATGTCGGAGGGAAAGCCCATCGGGTTCGTGTATCTGAGAGCCAGCCTCGCGGACATCGATAAGCGACTGAAGCGTTATGGCTTGATTGCGTTCGTAGTGTTGCTCGTATCGCTGATCGCAGCCAACCTGGTGTCATCAACCTTTCGACGCTCCGTTGCCGAGCCGATCATTGAGTTGGCAGAGACTGCGCAAAAGATTTCACGCGATAAGAACTACACTCGCGTCAAGCCGCCGATCCAGGAGAACGAGCTTGCCGTTCTGGTGAATTCCTTCAACGACATGCTCAGTGAGCTCCACAAAACGCATGATGAACTGGAGCAGAGAGTTTCTGAGCGGACACGCGAACTGGTATCGGCAAACCGGGAACTGGAAGCATTTTCCTATTCGGTCTCGCACGACTTACGCGGACCTCTCGATGCAATTAATGGTTTCACCTACCTGCTGCAGCGACCTGGAGCCGGACTGAACTCGCAGCAGCGGGAGTTGGTCGAGAACATCCGTGCCAGCAGCCGACGAATGGCTGCCTTAATTGACGATCTTCTAAACCTGTCCCGGGTGACGAGCAGCGTCATGCACTCGGAGAAAATTGACTTGAGTGTGCTAGCGCGCTCCATCATGGATGAACTCCGTTCCAGCGCTCCGGAAAGAAAGGTCGAGTTCGTCGTTACAACGAACGCGGAAGTGATGGGTGACGGACGGCTTCTGAGAATCATGATGGATAACCTGCTCCGCAATTCCTGGAAATACACGGCATACCACGATCGAGCTCGGATTGAATTTGGACGCAAAGAGGCCGACGGGCGCACGGTTTACTTCGTGAGAGACGACGGGAGCGGATTCGACCCTCGATCCGCTGACCGCCTCTTCCAACCATTTCAACGCCTTCACTCGTCCGCCGAATTTCCCGGTAACGGGGTGGGACTCGCGACCGTGCGCCGGATTGTTCAGCGGCACGGTGGGGATGTGTGGGCGGAGGCGGCGATCGGAAAAGGCGCAACGTTTTACTTCACCGTGGGAGTTCCCCGCGAATACAGCCCCGCTTGAAGTCCAGCCAGACGAAAGTACAAGCGAATGTCAGCCTCCGCGCTGTTATTGCTTAACGGCAACCCACGCACCAACTGCAACGAATTCTGGCGCATCCAATGAAATCGCTTCGTGCTTTCACATCGCCAGGGAAATAACCGGCCCCGAAGCTGATTCGACAAGGTTATGCGGTTTCGGATTGTCCTTTTTTTACTCTTGGCCGTCAGCTCCGGTGCCTCCGCGCAACTTGCGTTTCAGGCCGCCTCTGAGGCTTATAACGGTCAAAATGTCAGCAGAATTGCGCTGATCGCGAATCCTCATCGTGACCTGCAGAGCTTTTACCCCCTGATTTCCCAAAAGGTGGACGAACCCTATTCGCAGAAAAACATTGAAGCGGATGCGAAAGCTTTACAGAAGGCTGGCCACTTTTCGGAAGTCAAGGTGAGCGTTGTTCCTGAAATCAAAGGTCTGAGGGTGCAATTTTTGCTCGAGCCGGCCTACTACCTCGGAGTTGTCGAATTTCCCGGAGCTACGAAGTTATTTTCCTATACCCGGCTTCAACAGGTGGCTAGTCTGTCCGATGAAGATCCCTATGACCCGGCACAAATTCCCCTCGCTGTGAACCAATTGAGGGATTTCTTTCATCGCAATGGATACTTCCAGTCTGATGTCCATGCGGAGCCTGCAATCGATGACGGCCATCAGCTAGTCAATGTCAACTTCATCATCGAGCTAGGAAAGCAGGCGCGCATCTCCTCAGTCATCTTGCAAGGCCCAAGTGAGCAGGAAAGACTCCGTCTGCAGCACTCAATTCAATCTTTGAGAGCGCGTTTATCGCGAGCTCTTCTGAAACCCGGGCAGCGCTACTCGCCGTCGCGAATTTCGGCGGCTACTTCTTCGATGAAGAGAGTTCTCACCGCCCAGCATCGGCTGGCCAGCAGCATTCGGGAAAATCCACCGCAGTACGATCCTCAGACAAATAGAGTTGCCGTCTCGTTTGACGTGAAGCTCGGTCCGGTTGTGACGATTCGCACTGAAGGAGCGAAACTCACTGTGCTCCCTTTCCTGGCCGGCCGCGAAAAAAAGAAATTGATCCCAATTTACTCGGAAGGAAGCGCCGATCAGGAACTGGTACAGGAGGGGCAGCAGAATCTGATCGACTACTTCCAGAAAAAAGGCTATTACGACGTAAAAGTTGCAACCGATGTTCAGAATAAGCCGGATGAGATCTCTATTCTTTACAAGATTGATCGTGGAAAAAAACACAAGGTGGATCGAATCTTATTTCACGGCGATTATGCGATTGCGACCAAAGAATTGCTAGCTCAAGTAACTGTAAAAAGGTCGCATTTTTGGACACACGGCAGCCTCAGCCAGGCGTTGTTGAAGCAGAGTTCCTCGAATATCGAGTCGCTGTATCGAGACCGGGGATATGAGGATGTCAAGGTGACATCTCGGACTATCGATCGGGAGCCGAAGATTGACATAGATTTCGATATCGAGGAAGGGCCACAAACAGTTGTTGCGGACGTGCAGGTCTTCGGAAATCAGAACGTTGCGTATGGACAATTGACGGCGCCAAAAGGTTTCCAATTGCGTGCAGGAGAGCCGTTTTCGCCGCGGAAAATGACTGACGACCGCAACAGGATTTCCGCGAACTATCTCGACCGCGGGTACCTAAATGCAGAGGTGAAAGCAACGGCGCAACGCTCGCAGGCCGATCCCCATCGCGTGCAGGTTACTTATTCCATCACTGAAAATCAGCTGGTGCGAATTGATGATGTCGTATTTCTCGGGCAACAGAGAACAAAGTTATCGCTGCTGAAGAAAACGGCGCAGGTTGCCCCGGAGACTCCCATGCGCCGCGAACAACTCATGGCCTCGGAGAGCCGGCTTTACGATCTGAACGTGTTCGACTGGGCGAGCGTGGGACCTCGTAAACCAATCACAACGCAAAGCGATGAGATGGCCCTGGTTAAGGTGCATGAAGCCAAGCGAAACGAAATCACGTACGGCTTTGGCTTTGAGATATCACATCGGGGCGGAAACATTCCTACCGGAACGGTTGCGCTTCCCGGAGGCGGGGGAACAATTGGATTGAATGGGTATCAGATCGCGCCCAGCCAATCAACGTTTGCGAGCCCTCGGGGACTAATTGAATTTACGCGGCACAACATGAGGGGGATGGCCGAGACCGCGAGCGCTTCGATTCTGGCAGCACGTCTTGATCAGCGTTTACTTACAACGTATGCGCAGCCACGCTTTTTTGGTACGGAGTGGCATACGCTTAGCAGTTTCTCACTCGAGCGAAATAGCGAGAATCCGTTGTTCACTGCCGCATTAGGCGATTTATCGTTTCAACTGGAGAGAGTACTGGTTCATAAGACAAATACCAGGATCCAACTCCGGTACGATTTCAACAAGACCTCGTTGTCTCACGTCATTGTTCCTGATCTGGTACTTGATCGGGATCGAAGCGTGAGGCTTTCAACATTTTCGGGAACATTTATTCGAGACACTCGCGATAAGCCCTTGGATGCCCACCATGGGACATTCACTACGGTTGATCTCGGGATCACGCCAACTGCTCTGGGATCCAGCGCAGATTTCGCGAAACTATTCGGCCAATATGCGTTTTACAAACCTCTGCACTCGATTGTCCTCGCCAACAGTATTCGCTTGGGTTTGGCCTCGCCGTTTGCGAACAGTTTTGTTCCCACCAGTCAACTGTTCTTCTCCGGAGGCGGAACTTCACTGCGAGGGTTTCCCATTGATGAAGCGGGTCCGCAAAGGCTGGTGCCGTTTTGCAACGTCCTGCAGGGCCAATCCGGCTGCGTAAATATCACAGTGCCGGTTGGGGGCAAGCAGTTATTCATCCTCAACTCTGAAGTACGGTTCCCTCTGGGCATTATGAAGCCGTTGGGTGGAGTTGTCTTCTATGACGGCGGCAATGTGTACAGCGCGATCAATCTTCACCAATTGGTTAACGATTACACCAATACGGTGGGTGCTGGTATCCGGTATGCCACGCCGATAGGTCCAGTTCGCTTCGACGTAGGACGGAATTTGAATCCAGTGCCTGGAATCAATCCGTGGCAGTACTACATCACGATTGGGCAGGCGTTCTAGAGGGCTTATGAATTGGAAGCGAAAAATCGGAGGGGTGGCACTTGGTCTCGGGGCTCTCGTTATTATTGCAGTGATCGGAGGCTATTCATATCTGAGAAGCAGCTCGTTCGAAAGGCTCGCAATAAGCGAGATCGAGAAGCAGGCGGATCAGGCTACTGGCGGACGAACGACGGTGGGCGGCTTGGATCTAAGCCTTTCTCGGCTGACCGCGAATCTATACGACATTACCTTGCGAGGCACCGAAAGCGCTGGACAGCCGCCTCTACTTCATGCCCAGAAGTTGACAATTCAGTTGAAGGTCGTGTCATTGTTGCATCGGCAATTCTCCTTGCGCGAGCTCCTGGTCGAAAGTCCAGTCGTTCACGTCGAAGTGAACCACGAGGGAAAGAGCAATTTCCCAACGCCTCCCCCGAGCCAGAGCAATACTCATACCAGCATTTTCGATCTGGCGATTGGGCACGCTCAACTGACTAACGGCGAGATCGATTACAACGATCGCAAGATCCCGCTGGATGCGGACCTTTTTAATTTGGGAGCTGATATTCGATTCACTCCCGATGTTAAGAGGTACGATGGCGTTTTATCTTACGATCGCGGCATGGTTCGTTACGCCGCCTATGAACCTCTCCCCCACAGCCTGAAAATTGCCTTCAGCGCTACGCCGGCACAATTCGACGTTCAGTCCGCCATTCTACGGGTCGCATCTTCCGACGTGTCTCTACAGGCATCAATGACGGATTATGCGAATCCTGTTGCGGATGGAAGTTATGCAATTCGCATTCATACAGGGGACTTCGCGCCAATGTCGCCCAATGCAAAGGCGCAGGGTGACATTCTGCTCAGTGGCAAGTTGCACTATCAAACGATGCCGGATCAACCGGTGCTGAATAATGTATCGGTGGACGGCCGAGTGGGCAGTGAAGCGGTGATGGCTGTCGCTTCCGGCAAGCGATTAGAGCTGCGGAAAATTGAGGGCGCGTACCGTCTGGCGAATGGAAATTTCGTATTGCACGATTTCTCGGTGGACACCCTAGGCGGCCGCATTCTGGTAAACGGCCAGATGAACCACATGGACACCACTCCGGACTCAAGGTTTGAGACATCCCTCCGCGACATCTCGCTAAGTCAGTTGCAGCGCATTGCTGGGTCTAGGCAGGTTTCCGCAGCAGAGATTTCTGGCAGAATTGCCGGCACGATTCAAGCGGCGTGGAAGGGCGCCATAAACAATCTTCAGGCTCGGTCTGATCTGACCTTAAGAGCTGAGGCCATCAGCAAAGCGAATCCTCGGGCCCAACAGGTCCCAGTGACCGGGGACATTCACGCTTCTTATGACGGCCGACAACAAAGTATCCGGCTTCACAACACGGTTTTGCGAGTACCAACAGCAAATGTAAATGCGGAAGGGACGATCAGCGATCATTCGAATCTTCAGATACAGGTGGTTGCCGATGACCTGCATCAACTCGAACTGATCGCGACATCTTTCCTGACAATGCAGAATCCTCCGCCCGCCGTCTCCGGGAAGGCGAAGCTGACTTCCGTCATCCGAGGATCCCTGAAAAAGCCGAAGATTCGTGCGGAACTGATCGCCAATGACCTGCGAGTAGAAGGCAGTCAGTGGAATAGTGCCAGCTTATCGGTGCAAGCAAGTCCGTCAGAATTGATTGTGACGAATGGGCGATTGATCAATGCTCAACAAGGACAGGCGACGTTCAGTGCCAACGTGAACCTCCATGACTGGGCGTACAGACCGACTGACCGTATTCAAGCGCAACTCAACGCGCGACAGTTCAGAATCGCCGATCTCGAACAACTCGCTAACCAGCACTATCCGATTTCGGGGCAATTGAACGCGCAACTCGCCTTGGAGGGAACCCAACTCAACCCCTCTGGAACGGGGCAGATTGAGATCACGAATGCTGTTGTCTACGCACAGCCTATCCAGAAACTTGCTGTAAATTTCCACACGGACAACGGTGCGATTGTGGCAAGGCTGAGCGTCAACTCCATCCCGGGAGATGTCAACGGTGATCTTACGTTCAATCCGAAGACGAAAGCCTATAACGTCAACTTGAATGTGCCGGGAATCGTGCTGCAGCGGCTGCAACCTCTACAAGAAAAAAACCTTCAATTAACGGGCACCGTCACAGCGTCGGTCAAAGGAGCAGGCACGATAGGTGATCCGCAATTGCTCGCGACGGTGGAGTTGCCCGAACTGCAGATGAAGGGTAAATCTATTTCTCAATTGAAGGCGGTAGCTCGAATTGCGCAGCATCAACTTGATCTCAACATGGATTCAAAAGTGTCGCAAACGACGGTGCATGCGCGGGGGCAGGTCTTGCTTGCGGGTGATTATCAGGCAAATGTGAACCTGGATACGGGAACGATCCCGCTCGACACGTTAGTTGCAACGTACGCGCCGAGCGTTCCTCAAGGTTTTCAGGGTCAAGCTGAGATACATGCCAGCTTAAAAGGTCCTCTGAAGGATAAGAACCGCATCGAAGCACATCTCTCCATTCCGATATTGAAGGCGAGTTACCAGTCGCTGCAAATTGGAATCGCACATCCGATCCAGGCTGACTACGCGAATTCGGTCGTTACACTTCAACCGGCGGATATCGAAGGGACGGACACCTCATTGCATATCGAGGGACGGCTTCCGATTGGAGGAAGCGCCGGTCCAACCTTGTCGGCAAACGGAACTGTCGATCTAAGAATTGCTCAGATTATGATGCCGAGCCTCAAGAGCTCTGGAACCCTGGATCTGAGAGTCAAAACTGCGGGCGCGGCTGCCAAGCCAGACGTCAAAGGTCAGGTGCAAATCAAGAACGTGGCAATGACCACTTCGGATGCTCCTGTTGGAGTCGAACAGTTGAATGGAACTCTTGATATTTCGGCTGACCGGGTACAGATTTCGGAGATGCAAGGAAAAATGGGCGGAGGAACTTTTTCCGTAGGGGGCGCCCTAACGTATCGCCCGAGCCTGCATTTCAATTTGGCGGTGCAGGCGCAATCCGTGCGGTTGCTCTATCCCACCGGTCTGCGAAGCTTGCTCGATGCCAATCTTGCATTTAGCGGCTCGACCACGGCCTCTACTTTGAATGGCAAAGTTTTGATCGATAGCCTTTCATTCACGCCTGACTTCGACCTCTCCAGCTTTGCTAGCCAATTCGGCAATAGCGGCACGATTTCACAACCGGGTTTTGCCGATACGGTCAAATTGGGTATTGCCGTGCAGTCGCAGCAAACCTTGAATGCTACCAGTTCGCAGGTGAGCATCAACGGACAGGTTGCGCTACAAGTCGGAGGAACTGCGGCTGATCCGGTCATCACTGGCCGGACCAACCTTAACTCCGGCGAAGTATTCTTCCGTAACGTTCGTTATCAGCTGCAGAGGGGCGTGATAACCTTTGACGATCCCAATGAAACTCGTCCGGTGCTAAACATCTCCGTGGCGACCACGATCGAGCAATATAATCTGACACTCACCATGCGTGGTCCACTCGATAAGCTAACTACCTCTTACGTTTCGGATCCGCCACTTGCGACGGCCGACATTATTAATCTAGTAGCAAGAGGCAAAACTACGCAGGA
The DNA here is from genome assembly GCA_030151135.1 of Candidatus Sulfotelmatobacter sp. The sequence continues at coordinate 8,388 of JASLEQ010000073.1, forward strand.
ATCGGCGGCGAGCACTCAGAGTACGGACTCAATGATCGCGTCGCAGGCAGCGAGTGAGCTGAGCAGCAGCGTTCAAAAACTTGCCGGACTCTCCAGTCTGCAAATCGATCCGACGCTGGGAGGTAACGGTCAGAACCCCTCCGCTCTGATTGCGATACAACAGAGAGTTACCAAAAATCTGCTCTTCACGTTTTCTACGGATGTCTCCCAACCCGGCAGTGAAATGGTGCAAGGCAACTACCAAATCAATAAAAAATGGTCGGTGAGCGTGGAACGTGACCAACTGGGCGGAGTTTCCGTCGACGGGAGATATCACACGAGATTCTGATGGGCGATCAACCTAAGCAGCCGGGCGAATTTTCGAGTCAGAAGATTGCCGCTCGGGCTCTATCGCATGGCTTCTAGGTTGGACACAACCCTTTTTGCTCTGTTTTGCCAATTCCGCGTTCAGTTCTGCTCCGACCAGTAACACGAATGACGTCCAGTAGAGCCATATCATCAGCGCGATCAGACCGCCCAGCGTTCCATAGGTGCGGTTGAAATTAGCAAAATGCCGGAAGTACAGGCTCAGCAGCACCGACAATCCATTCCACACGGCGACAGCGAAAATCGCCCCTGGCAGGGTCGCCCGGAACCGTTGCTTCACGTTGGGGGCGAGGAAGTAGAGAAACTCCACCGCCAGCACGGTAAAGCTGATCGCTATGCCCCAGCGAAGAGGAGGCCAGGCAACCGCGAATTCGGAGGACAGCGAGAGATGCTCGGCGATCCAAGCCCCGAACCGAGGGCCGACGATCATCACCACCAGCGCTATCAGCAGCAGTGTGCCGCTGATAGCGGCCAGCCCCATGGCGAGCAGACGCGTCTTCCAATAGGGCCGATCGTCTCCCGCGTCATAGGCAATATCGAGGGCTTCGATCATGGCGTCGAACCCTGTAGAAGCAACCCAAATCGTTCCGATCATGCCGAATGAAAGCCAGCGTCCGCGGTGATTCGAAAGAACATCATGCAGAACGGAGTACACAATTCGCATTGTGTCGGGCGGGAACAACCGGCTCATAAGCCCCAGCACATTGCCAAATAGATTTTGTTCCCGTAGCCAACCCACTACTGCGGACAAGAAAATCAGCGCCGGAAAAACAGACAACACAAAATAGTAGGAAAGCGCGGCGGCGACTTGCAGTGAGTGATGTCGGATCAGGTCTCGATATGTAAACGCGAAGGCCTGTTTGATGCCCGCGATGCTCACCGCCTTACACTAGTTCCCCAATCGTTGGGAGAGAATACCCCGTTGATGGTAGGAAGGCGGCGGCTGGGATTATAAGAGCAACGTGCCCAGGCTAATGGCCAGCGAACCTAGACGACCTTCTTACGAATCAACCAAAGACAAAAAGAGACCAGCATCCAGACGGCCGTTGCGGTGATCACAACCAGAAACGGTCGCCACGAACCGATAAGCCTCTCGACCAAAAAGGCGAAACATAGCAGGGCCAGGCTACCCATCGATGCTCCGGCAGCGTCCAAGGCAACGGCCTCTCGAGCTCGCACCACTCCTGACATCCCAGCTCTTTGCTTTCGCTGTTGCTCGTGTTTTTCGATCAAGGTTGCGCTGGCAGGGAAGATTGCCGGGAAGGCCAGAAAGAGGCCGCCGACGGTAGGTCCAAACTCCTTTGCAATAATTCCGGCTGCAGCTGTAACTAGACCACCGAATCCGAACCGAACCAGGAGGTCTCGCCAGTTCGTTCCCTTTATGGCCGATATGTCAATTTTGATCACCATCTTTACCTCAGGAGGACCGACCATAGTCCAAACGCAGCTGCCATCCAGATACCCAGGAATGTCGCCGAGACCCATAGGGCTTTGTGTTGTTTGTGCATCATGAACCAGCTCACAGCCGAGCTGTAGATAAAGAAAGCGACCGCACCGGCCAGCATCGAACGGGCTTCGCTAGCTGCGAATGCAGTCCCTTCTTTTCGCACAGTGAGTAGGATGGTAGCGAGTGCGACCGAGGGTGCCGCACCGAATAAGCCTGCAAAACTTTTCGGCTTAAAGAGGTCTCCAATTACCGCAAAGACCGAAACGACGACTCCTCCGATCAGAAACCGAATGAGAATGTCTGTCATCGTCGTTAGCGCAGGCTTTTTTTCAGTAGTTTCTGCGCCTGCTTCGGCCCACGCATTTGCAGAACGCGAAACTTCTTACCCTTCTCCTTGTTGTAGTTGATGAAAAATTGCTCGATTTGCTTGAGTACATTTTTCTCGAGGTCGCTCACTTTCCGGACTTCCGAGTACTGTTGGGTCTGGGCAGAAACCCCAATTAAGCGGTCATTGCGTTCGCGATTCCCATCACGTTCAGTCTGCTCTGCTTCCATCACTCCAATCAGCCGCGAAGGCACGACACATCCCGCAAATGAGGGTTCATCCATAAGAATCAGGATATCTTCCGGATCTCCATCCGCAGCTTTGGTGCGGGGGACGAATCCAAAAGCGTGTGGAAAGACCATGCCTTCGGGCAATACGCCGGAAAGCGCGAAGCAGCCAAGATCTTCGTCGTACTTAAACTTGTTTCGGCTGCCCCCCGGAGTCTCCACTACCGCATTAACGACGCCGGTTTGCTTGTCGCTGAACGGCTCCAGTTTTGTTGGAGCAACCATCCGGTTCTTCAACTTGCGCGCTCTCCCCATTTCCCGTCACAGTTCCTCGCAACTTTGAGTGAGGAAAGGCAAAAAGAGTTGTTAAAGGAATGTTACAAACGGCACTCTGCCAAATACAGAAAAAACCCGAGATGCCAAGCAGTAGTAGAGCGCTATAAGTGAATTGAATCGGTTGCAAGCTTATGGATAACGACAAAAACCTTGACGAACGATCACCAGAACTGAAAGGTGACCTTGAAGCGCAGCTAGATGAGTTAGGATCGGACCCGCGACAAGTGGGAATGAACAGCGCGGGCCAGTCGGTCAGCTCGCTTGGTCTTTCTGACGAACCTGAGGCCAGCGAAGATTCGGTCGAAGATCTTTCAGATACAGATCAGGCAATCGAAGCTGCTGCCTTGGAGGGCATCGAGGACGCCGCTGATCATCCCGAGCGTCCGGCACATACCCACGAAGAATACGGCAATCCGGAGGATGTCCCT
>JASLEQ010000249.1 GCA_030151135.1 Candidatus Sulfotelmatobacter sp.
CTTGCGGTTACGCTCTCGGCAAATAACTCAACGCTCACGAACGTGCTCGCGCTCGTGTTCTTCCTGATCTCGTTCGCGTTCGTCTACCGGTCGTTCTACGGGATGCGGATCAAGACGAGCAACTAGTCAACTTTCACTCCAAAGATAAACGCCATCCGATATCTGGATGGCGTTTCTTTTTCTCGAGAAGCGCGCGGGCGATCTAGAACGACTGCTTCATCTTCCCTTTTACACTGTGGGCTAATTTCTCGATCTGCTCGACCTTCTTCAGCGCATCGATCGACGCCACCTGTTCATTCTTGGTGAGGTATTCTTTCAATTCCTGCGTCAGTTCTGCCATCTTCTCGGTGTCGCGGCGGATTTCAAGTTGTCGTTGCACATTGGCGGCCGCCGCTTGCTGCTGCTGGACGGGATCGTTGCCGGTTGTAACAGGAGCCGACCCGGTCTGCGGCTGTGAAATCGCAGGTGGAAGGTGGATTTGCTGCGCGTGGCAAACTCCAGAACCTGCGAGGGCGATACAGAAAACAAAACCGAGCAAACCTGATCGGGACATGAAGACCTCCGTCGATCCGACCTCAATTCTGCACGGGGGATTATGTCGCGGAAGCCGCTAGGAGGCAATAGGGTATTCCGTGATGGGGCGAGGCGGGATGCGGAAGCAAATAATCCCCACCTCCCGGCGAGCGGCGCACGAGAAATGGGGATCGGACATCCCCGAATTAGTGGCGGTCTCGATAGAGTTCCATGCGATCGCGATTCACGTCACGCTCTTCGCGGCGGATTTCGCGTTCCTCATGGCGAGCGGCGCCGTAGTTGCCATGCCGCAGGTCGCGGCGCAGTTCGTGACGGTCATAAGCAATCTTCGCCCGGTCGTGGCGAATGTCGCGACGTAAACCATGATCGCCGTCAAAGGCAACAGCCGGTGCTACGCCTATTCCGACCAGCAGAAGTATTCCAGCAATTGCGTGTTTCATATTCTCCTCCGATCCCCATTCCTGGGTTTGAAGAATAAAACACGCTTCCCGCAGCGAAGTTGTGGACCGCGCAAACCCCGCATTCTGTGGGAGTTTCGCAAGGTAATCGGTTTGTGGATTCTTGTCCGTGGCGAAGATTCCGCTGCCGCTAGTTCGGCCCCTTCATCTTCTCTTTCACGCTCTTGGCCAGCTTCTCAATTTCTTCCGCCTTTTTGACTACGTTGACCGACAGAACATTCTCGTCCGATTTGTCGACGTAAGATTTGAGTTCAATCGAAAGTTTAAGCAGTTTGTCAGTGTCGTTTTTGAGCGCGGCGACGCGCTCCTTGGCGGCCTTCTTTTCCATGTCGTGCGTGATGCGTGCGCGCGCCTCGTCCGGATCGGTCATGGGTTCTTTCATGTTCGGCTGCGACAACGGAGGCGGCATGGACTGCTGCGCCCGTGCGGGAATGCACAGTGCCAGGAAAAGCGTTGCGAGAAAACACAGTGTGAATCGCACTGAGACCTCAATCAGAGCTGGCGAGCTCTACTCGAGAAAATTATACGACTGCAACGGATGGACAATAGACGCTATCGGTCCTAAAGGGAGAACGAGTTCCACGCAGCCGAGCTTGGCCACTGTAGCGTGAGCGGATTTCGATTTTGAAGCGTCGCGGCATTTCCGGACAGAAAAAAGCCAGAGCGTTTCCGCTCTGGCTGGTTGATTCCGGTCTGTACTTACAGCGCGCTCATATTGGCGAGGAATTCCGAGTTACCCCTGGTCTTGCTGAGCTTGTCGATCAGCAGTTCCATCGCTTCCACCGGCGACAGCGGGTTCAGCACTTTGCGGAGCACCCAGATTCGCGAAAGATCTTCTTTCGGAATCAGGAGCTCCTCTTTTCGAGTGCCGGAGCGCTGAATGTCGATGGCCGGGAAAACGCGTTTATCGACAAGCTTGCGCTCGAGAATGATTTCGCTGTTGCCCGTGCCTTTGAATTCTTCGAAAATCACATCGTCCATGCGGGACCCGGTATCGATCAGCGCCGTAGCGATGATCGTCAGCGAGCCGCCTTCTTCAATGTTGCGGGCCGATCCGAAGAACCGCTTCGGACGCTGCAACGCATTCGAGTCGACGCCGCCTGACAGGACCTTGCCGCTGGGCGGAACGATCGTGTTGTAGGCGCGAGCCAGACGCGTGATGGAATCGAGAAGGATCACCACATCGCGCTTGTGCTCGACCAGCCGCTTCGCCTTTTCGATCACCATTTCGGCGACTTGTACGTGACGCGCCGCCGGCTCATCGAAGGTCGAAGAAATCACTTCGCCTTTCACCGAGCGCTGCATGTCCGTAACTTCTTCCGGCCGCTCGTCGATGAGCAGCACCATCAAAACAACTTCCGGATGATTCGTGGTGATAGAGTTCGCGACGTTCTGCAAGAGCATCGTCTTGCCGGCGCGTGGCGGCGAAACGATCAAACCGCGCTGCCCCTTGCCAAGCGGCGTCAGTAGATCCATGACGCGGGCGCTCGCGTTATCGCGAGTCGTTTCCAGCTTGATCCGCTCCTGCGGATAGAGCGGCGTCAGGTTGTCAAACAGGATCTTGTTGCGCGCCTCGTCCGGAGATTCGAAGTTCACCGCTTCGATCTTGACCAGCGCGAAATATTTCTCGCCTTCGTGTGGAGGGCGCACTTGTCCGCTGATGGTGTCGCCGGTTTTTAGATCAAACTTGCGGATCTGGGACGGGGAAACGTAGATATCGTCGGGCCCCGGAAGGTAGTTGTAATCGGGCGAGCGCAGGAAGCCGTAGCCGTCGGGCAAAATCTCTAGGACGCCCTCGGCAAAAATGTGGCCCTCTTTTTCGCTCTGCGCCTGCAGGATCTTGAAGATCAAGTCCTGCTTGCGCATGCCGCTGGCACCGGGCAGATCCAAGGTCCTTGCGATCTTGGTCAGCTCGGTGATGTTCTTTTCTTTCAGTTCTGCAATGGTCATGATTCACCTGAACCCGTGCACTAGAGCGTATTCAGTAGTGTCAACGGGAGATTTTCAAAGGAGGGGACTCAGGAAAGATTCACACAACGCCAGGCAGGAGGGCGGGGCTGGTGTTAGGCAGCCCGCCGTTGTGCCTCAGCAACATTCTCTGGTTCCGACAACACAGCTTGACGCTCCGAGTCAGCGATGCGATCCAGCACTCCGTTCATTGTTTCCTGGATTCTGGTGCTGGGCCGATGGAACTTCCGCGTCGCCTTGGAGGCAAGCTGGCAAAGCATATAACGGTTTCGTAGGGTCTGTAAAGCGTCAAACACACGATCAGAGCGCATGAGCTTTCTGTCTCCTTACTGTAATGAATTGTGGCCTTCCGCCTTTGTCCTTTGCCACGGGAGGGTGACCGGAAACCCCAGCTTCCGACCTAAGTCACTGATTCCGAGTAGGTTATAAGGATTAAGCGTCAAACTCACTCTTGTTGAATAGATGCACCGGATCACCCTGAAGATGCTCGATTTTCTGGGCTTAGCTTCGTTAGGAGCTGCCCGGTAAATAGGTCAGGAGCAGCGTTCCGAGGGGTGCCGAGAACTCGCTAATCTAATTGCAAAGGGGATTGCGGTCAAGTAATTATTTGTAAGCCTCGCTCGATCTCTTTCCAAGACGTCCACAGGGCTATCGGGTTTCCTACAAATGTCCGAATTTCAATGACTTACGAGCGCACAGTGCATCTCCAGCCCTTGCTAAATTGACCCTCATGGGAGAATGGCGGAATGAACGGTATCAGGATCGACGCCTGGCTGTGGGCGGCACGGTTTTTCAAGACCCGCACCTTGGCGAAAAAGAGTTGCGACTTGGGCCGCATCCTCTCCAACGGCCAAGTGGCGAAGGCTTCCCGCGAGGTCCGCATCGGCGACATGTTGCGAATCAGCAATGACGGCGGAGACTTCGAAATCCAGGTCTTAGGCTTGAGCGACGTCCGAGGTCCCGCAATTGAAGCCCAGAAACTCTATCGAGAGACCGACGCAAGCAAAGAAGCCCGCGCTAAAGCCGCAGCCGAACGCCGCGCCTCCCGCGAGTTCGAAATTCTCCCCGCAGGCCGCCCATCCAAGCGCGATCGCAGAAGGATCATCCAGTTCCGCGGCCGGAGTTAAAGATTTAACTATCAACGACACGAAGACTCACCATGTCAACATTGTCAGCGGCGCGCCATAAATGCAAATGTTCGCCCCAGGCTCATTCATCTCTCAAACTCCGCACCGGATCGACACATGCAGCGCGTAACGCTGGAACAAGTGCCGCCGCCATCGACACTGCGAATAGCAGCACGATCACCGACACGAACACTGAACGGTCCAGCCGGGCGACATTGATCAATAAGTCGGCAACGAACCCGGTTGTAAACAACGAAGCCACGACCCCCAGCACTACGCCCAGCACCGAAAGGATCGCCGCCCGCTCCATCACCAGGCGCAGAATATCGCCGCGTGACGCGCCAAACGCCATCCGCAAACCCAGTTCCCGGATCCTCTCCCCGACCACATACGACAGAACCGCATAGAGCCCGAGCGCCGACAGCAGCAGTGCAATTGCCGAGAAGCCTGAAACCAGCAACGCTTCGAAGCGCTGTTGTGCCGCCTTCGTATCGCTCTCCGCAGTAAATGTCCGGTAGCTGAACACCGGGGAGTCCGGATCAAACTTTGCGACAAGTTTCCGCACCGCATTCTCATAACTCAAAGGATCCCCCGACACTTTCATCACAACCAGCGGCCTCTGATGCGATGGGTCCTGCGCGTACGGCAGAAAGAACTGCGGATGAAATGGATCCCAGATGTCATTGTTCCGGGTGTTGCCCACAACCCCAACGATCTGGCGGGGCACGACCGGCTCGTCCGTATACGGAAAAGTCGGTGTCATATATCGCCCAATCGGATCTTCTCCCGGAAAAAATTCACGCGCCAGTTCCCGATTAATAATCGCGACAGGCGGAGAGTTCGACACGTTATCATGCGCGGTGAACAACCGCCCGCGGATGAGCGGAATCGACAGCGTTTCAAAGTAGCCGGGCATCGCGATCGTCGCCACAGCGCTGGGCAGCGCATTCGGATCGACGGCCCGATTCGCGATCGTAAAGTTTGCGCTCTCTCCATTCGAGAGAATCGGCAATGGATGCGCCGCTCCGACACTCTCGACACCAGGCAGGGCCGCAAGTTCCGGCAACATCTTGTCATAAAAGACCGCCTTGCCCGGAACCGGATAGCGTTTGTTCGTCAGCGCGATATCGAAGAAGACTCGATTGTGAGTGTCGAAGCCGGGCTCGATATGAAGAACATTCACCAGGCTGCGAATCAGAAGCCCCGAACCAACAAGCAACGTGAACCCGAGCGCCGTTTGCCCGACAACCAGGAATTGATGAAGCCGGTTGCGGCGTCGCCCGGAAGTCATATGCAAGCCGCATTCCCGCAATGATTGTGCCGGATCCTGTCGCGACATGATCCACGCCGGAAGCAGGCCGAAAGCAACCGCAGTTGCGACCGATAGCAGCACAGCAAATCCCATCACCCGAAAATCGAGGCTCGCGTTGTAAAGTCGGGGCAGATTGTCTGGAATAAAGCGCGGCGCAATCCGCAGCAGGACAAACGAAAAAATTATGCCGAACGTTCCTCCGCCCATCGCTAGCAGCAGGGCCTCGACCAGTAATTGACGTACAACGCGTCCTCGGCTCGCTCCCAGAGCCGTTCGCAACGCCAGTTCCGGCCGTCGCCGGTTCGCGCGCGCAAGCAGCAATCCCGCCACATTGGCGCACCCGATCAGCAGCAATACTCCAACCGAGAGAAATAAAAACCAAAGATGCGTCCGCGCATCGGAAACCGCCTCATCCAGCAACGGCATCACCGCAACCGCCGGCCGAAGGCGGTCTTCGGAGAATTGCTGGGACAGACCTCGCTGAACCGTGTTGAGCTCGGCCTGCGCCTGGTCCATGTTCACGCCGCGTTTCAATAACCCAATCACGTTGAGGTCGGCTGAATCGCGCCTCGCAGTTAGATGAAAGTTGTCCTCCGCTTCGATTGAAAAAGTCGACCAGTAAAATCCGGGATCGCCAACCGGATAGTGGAAGCCTGCCGGCATTACCCCGATCACCGTGTAAGGTTCATCGCTGATCTTGACGATCTCGCCGATCACGCTGGGCGACGAAGAAAAATCCGACACCCAAAGTTCATGACTCAGAATCGCCACCCGGTGCCCCGGCTGCTCTTCCTCGGCTGCGAAGTTTCTGCCCAGAGCAGGAGCCACTCCAATCGTAGGAAAGAAGTTGGCCGACACCCGGCCGCCCACCAAAACGCGCGCCCCCACGCCATCGTTTCGGCTAAAGAGACGCGTGATCTCGTGATAGCACGACAGCGCTTCGAAGCTGTGGCTCTCCCGCCGCCAATCAAAGAAATCCGGATAGGAAGTGCCCCAGGAGTCCGCGGCTGCAGGATTCGTTGCCGGAACGCCTGGGGGAAATTCAAGAGTTTGCACGGCAACCAGCCGGTCCGCGCGGGGAAACGGCAACGGCCGCAGCAGAATCCCATCCACCAGGGTGAAGATGGCAGTCGTCGCGCCGATTCCAAGCGCCAGCGTGACAATCGCCGATACCGCAAACCCGGGACTGCGCCGCAATTGCCGCAGCGCGAAACTTACATCCGCCGCGAACGATGAAAGCATGACGAAATTATGGCAGGCTCCTCCTCCGCCGCATAGAACTCGTGAGTGTCACCACCAAAAGGAATCACCCGAACATCCTTGCCCTCGTCGTTCAGGCGTGTATACATCCGCGCCGCGGGTTGACCGCCGATACCATTCCCCCTACTATCGTTCCCAATGCAAACACCGGGCGAACTCTCCGGACAAACCATCTCGCACTACCGCATCGTCGAGAAACTCGGCGGAGGCGGCATGGGAGTGGTCTACAAGGCCGAAGACCTGAAGCTCGGACGTTTCGTCGCGCTCAAGTTCCTGCCCGAAGACGTCGTGAAAGATTCGCAGGCGTTAGGTCGCTTCCAGCGCGAAGCCAAGGCCGCCTCCGCCTTGAACCATCCCAACATTTGTACCGTTCACGAAATCGACGAAGCCGATGGCCGTCCCTTCATCGTTATGGAGTTTCTGGACGGTACGACGCTGAAGCATGTAATCGGAAGCCGCCCCGTGGAACTCGACCGCTTGATCGATATCGGCATCGAAGTGGCCGACGCGCTCGAAGCCGCTCACGGACAGGGCATCGTGCATCGCGATATCAAGCCGGCCAACATCTTCGTCACCAAGCGCGGCCACGCCAAAGTTCTCGATTTCGGCCTCGCCAAGATAACTTCGGCCCCTGAAGTTGCCGGAGCACAACCAACCGTAACGGTCGCAGAAGAGCACCTCACCAGTCCAGGTAGCACGATGGGAACCGTCGCCTACATGTCTCCCGAGCAGGTGAAGGGACAGCAACTCGACGGCCGAACCGACCTCTTCTCCTTCGGCGTCGTTCTTTATGAGATGGCAACGGCCAAGCTTCCCTTTCGCGGCGACACGTCCGGCGTCATTTTCGACTCCATCCTCAACGCCGTTCCGGTTGCCCCGGTTCGCCTGAATCCCGACATC
>JASLEQ010000291.1 GCA_030151135.1 Candidatus Sulfotelmatobacter sp.
TAAACTTCCATGATACTCACACCTTCGGCATCTACAAGGTGAACAGCTTAATCGCGTCTCTGCTCTGGTATATCGCGATGTTCACCATGAAGAATCAGAATGCCGCTATTTCAGCTCTGACGAATCTTCCTTGTCAAACCATGACGCTGGCTTTCAACGATGGCTCGTTGAGCGCGCTGAACGGCCTGAACGTATTATTCCCGCAGGGACGCCACATCACCCAGTATCAGGTGGTCGATGATTTCAGCTGGGTGCGCGGTCGCAATGCCTTCAAAGTTGGAGTCAACTTCCGTCGGGACGACATCAGCGATCACACCTTTCAAGTCGTAACCCCAGAAGTCGTCGAATTTACGCTGGGAGATTTTGTGACGGGTGGCGGAGCCGGTTCCGGCAATGTGATCGTCCAGAACTTCCCGCAGAAGACGGACGAGCCTATCGCCCTGTACCAAGTCGGCTTCTACGGCGCCGACGATGTCCGCCTCACCAACAACCTGAAACTCACGCTCAGCCTGCGGCTCGATCACCTTTCGAACCCGGTGTGCCAGACTAATTGCTTCCAACGCCTGGCCGGGACATTAGGGCAGATGGATACGACGCTGCCCGTCAACCAGGCGATCCAGAGCGGATTGCACACGGCGTTTCCTTCGGTAACGGGAATCGTCGCTCAACCGAAAGTTGGATTCGCGTGGTCGCCGCACAACGGAAATCGCCCCACAGTTGTTCGCGGAGGCATCGGCATCTTCGCCGATTCGCTGCCGACCGGGACCATCGACACGATCATGGCGCAGGCGCCGCTTGATCCAGGATTCAATACCTTCATCGGAGCGCTTTCTCCTGCGGTGCCAAACAATCTGTATGCTGCGTCGCAGGCCTCGAACGCCAGCTTCGTTGCCAACTACTCGAATGGCGGGGCAGTGGCGCCGTTCTCGTTCTTCAACTCCACCGCCGTGAAAGTTCCGCGCTACTACGAATGGAGTTTCGAAGTTCAGCAAAGTTTAGGCTGGGCGACCACTTTAGACGCAATGTACGTGGGAAATCACGGATCGAACGAGGAAATCACCAACACGGCGCTCAACGCGTTCTCACCAACTCCATTCGCGAACCTGCCCACGACCGTGCCCGATGGAAGGTTTGGCGTAGTTTCGCAGCAGCAGAACATCGCGAACTCCAACTACGACGGCCTGGTCCTTGGCCTGAAGCACGATTTCAAGGGAGGGCTCGCCTTCCAGGCCAGCTATACCTACAGCCATGCACTGGATGAGATTTCGAACAACTCGGTGTCTCCGTTCGGATTGAACACCACCGGACGTTATGCCGACATCATCAGCGCACAGGATCCATCGAACCTCCGCGCGTACAACTACGGAAACGCGGACTACGATATCCGGCACAACTTCACCATGAACTACGTCTGGAACGACGGCATTCGCCACCTGACCGCGAAAGGGCCAAACGCGCTGGTAAAAGGCTGGACATTCTCGGGAACGATTTTCCGTCATAGCGGACTGCCGTTCACGGTTGTCGATGCGGCCGCCACCCAAACGCTGGAAGGCTCGAACTACGGTCCGGGCGGTGGCACGCAGCAGGTCTTTGCCAACGTTCTTGGATCAACCACTAACAGCTGCGGAGCGTCGGCCGCGACGTTGACTGGCGCACCGTGCTTGCAGCAGTCGGATTTCAGCAGCCCAACGGATAACTGGGGACAGCAACGCCGCAACCAGTTCCGCGGACCGGGATACTTCAATACGGACTTCGCGGTGGAAAAGGGCTTCGGTGTTCCCAAGTGGGAGACTGCCCAGTTCTCAATTGGAGCCAGGTTCTTCAACATCCTGAATCATCCGAATTTCGCGTTCCCGATCATGGTGAACGGGGCGTCCGGATTTGGGCGCATCGTGCAAACGGTCAGCTCCCCGACCAGCATCTACGGATCTGGCCTTGGAGCCGACGCTTCTCCGCGATTGATTCAATTGCAGGCGAAGTTGACCTTCTAGAACTCCTAACGTAATGCCTCACTCGAGCGGCCCTTGTAAAGGGGCCGCTTTTTTGATGAAGACGCAACGAACGTCCCACATCCGTTTCGTCTCCTTTACACTCGCACCTAGCACCAACTATCCGCGACTTTCAAGAAATTTAATTTCTATTAAATCGTTTTTTGCGCGTGTTTCGCACTAGCGCGAATGGCGCGCTTTGTGTAGCATGGCCGCACATACCACTATGGATGTGGCAACTGTCCCTACCGTCTTGGAAGGAGCCTGTGATGCAAACCACCATTCGTCGTACCTCAATGCGCACTCTTTCGCTTTTCTTGATGTTTTCCCTGTTCGTGCTGCTGCTCGTTCCCACGCTCGTCGCCCAGGGATATTTCGGCACGGTGAGCGGAGTTTTGACGGATGCTACGGGCGCAGTGGTGCAAGGCGCGAAGGTCACGCTCACCGACGAGCAAAAAGGGTTCACATTCAACGCCACCTCGGATAACGACGGCCGCTACCTGTTCGCGTCGATTCCGCCGGGACTTTATACCGTCACCGCGAACGCGCCGGGCTTCGAGAAAACAGTTCGCTCGCACATCAAGTTGAACGTCAGCGAAAATCCCACGGCCAATCTTGTTCTGAAAATCGCGGCGACGGCCACGGAAGTGAAGGTGGAGGCACAGTCGCAAAGCATCGCGACCGAAGATGCTACGACCGGCCAGGTCGTCGATCGCCGCTACATCAACGATCTGCCGCTGATTGACCGCAAC
>JASLEQ010000318.1 GCA_030151135.1 Candidatus Sulfotelmatobacter sp.
AGCAGATCTTCGGGGTTGATGTGGATGCGCTGTCTCCTGGGTCTCCTGCTGTAATCGATGCTTCCACGCTCGGCTATCCAGCCGAAAACCTGAACGAAGTTCCGGCGGGCGATTACTGGGTGCAGGCCGTGCTGAACGTCTACGACACATTTCGTCTCGCGGACGGACGCACGCTGAAACTGCCTCCTGACCGCGGCGAGGGACAGCATTGGCAAACCAAGCCTGGGAATCTGTTCAGCAAGCCTGAAAAAATTCATTTCGACCCGAAATCTCCACAGATCGTAAAGCTCTCGCTGAAGCTGAGAAACCCGACGGTCGAACAGGATCCCACGGTCGCCGACCGAATGGCCGGCTGGAGCGCGGCCAACGACGAGCACAAAATCGTCGATAACAAGTGGGTGAAACACATCAGGATTCAAAGCAATCTGCTGAGCAAGTTCTGGGGGCGCGCGACTTATCTAGGTGCGGTGATCATTCTCCCAGACGGATGGGATGAGCATCCCGACGCACATTATCCCTTGATCGTTCTGCAAGATCATTTTCACCGCGACCTGCCCGGAGTCGCGGCCTTCCGCACTACGCCTCCAAGCCCCGACGCGAAGGGCAACGAACTAAGGGTGGCCCAGAACGGATATAAGCTCTATCAGGATTGGACCGCGGGGCGGCTTCCTCGGATCATTCTCGTCACCATCCAGCATGCGACGCCCTATTTCGACGATTCCTATGCGGTCAATTCAGCGAACGTCGGCCCATACGGCGATGCGATCACGCAGGAATTGATTCCGTACATCGAGAAAACGTATCGCGGCATTGGACAGGGCTGGGCGCGCGCTGTCTACGGCGGCTCAACGGGCGGGTGGGAAAGCCTCGCCTCACAGGTGTTGTATCCCGACTTCTACAACGGCGCGTGGGTCTTCTGTCCGGATGTGGTCGACTTCCGCGCGTACATGACCATGAATCTTTATGACGACAAGAATGCATTCTGGATTGATGGCCCCTTTGGAAACGTGCCTCGCCCCGCCGTGCGGCAGCCGGATGGTCTGGTGCTGGCCACGATGGAGCAGATGAACCGCTATGAGTTGGTGCAGGGAACTCACAGCCGTTCAGGCGAGCAACTCGACACATGGGAGGCCGAGTTCAGCAAGGTGGGCGAAGATGGCTATCCCAAGCGTATTTTCAATAAGCGAACGGGCGACATCGATCATGAAGCCGCGAAATACCTGAAAGAGCACTACGACCTGAGCGCAATCATGCAGCGCGACTGGAAAACTCTCGGGCCAAGACTTGCCGGCAAAATGCACTTTTATGTGGGCGAAGCCGACACGTTCTATCTTGATCGCGCGGTTCACCTGCTTAAGGATTTTATGGATACGACCACGGACCCGTATTATCGCGGCAGCTTCGATTTCGGCGTGCGCAAGCCCCACTGTTATGCGGGAGACATCGATCCGGCCGCCGGTATCAGCCAGCATTATTGGCCTGAGATGGTGAAGCACATGGAAGAAACCGCTCCGGCCGGAGCAGATGTGAAAAGCTGGAAATATTAAACTGTGCTGGCCTTCACTGGACTGTCCGTCCGACCACTGTGAATTTCGGTTCCTGTAACATGGAAGTGTGTCGATTGGGGCTCCTGCAAACACAACAAGCAAATCCAGGCCGAATATTCTTCAAGCAAAGCAGTGGAAGGATATTCCATGGCTTGTCCATGGATTTTCTACGCGAGTAGGCGGATTCTCACGTGTCTATCGCAAAGGCGATCTGAATCTGGGATTCACGAAGGACGACTCCAGGGCTGCTGTCGAGAAAAATCGCGTCGCTTTTCTCCAGAAGATTGCGGCCGCAGAAAGCAGTCGATCAAAGAATGCACGGCGCAGATTGTCGCCTCTGGTCACGCTGCGACAGGTTCATTCTGACTTGATCCATTGCATTCATTCTGTTCCCGAAGAGCAACTAGTCGGGGACGCTCTGATTACTGCGGAACCAGGCCTCATCCTTGCTGTTCAAACAGCGGACTGCCTCCCAGTAATTTTGCTCGACACGAAACGGCGGGCGGTGGGAGTTTTTCACGCTGGATGGCGGGGCACGGTGAAACGCATCGTCGAAAAGGGAGTCGGAGAGATGTTTCGCTGCTTCGGCAGCCGTCCACGCGACATCAATGCCGCGATTGGTCCGGGCATCCAGGGTTGTTGTTATGAAGTCGGCGAGGAACTGCGAACGACGTTCGAATCGCAGTTCGACTATGCTGCCAGCCTGTTCCGAGAGGTCAAGGATTCAGACCCGGTTCGCGAAAAATACCCATTGCTATTTCTTACGGCGCGCGCTCCCGGACACAGTGAGCTTCCGAAGAAAATTTTCCTCGACCTCGTCGAAGCTAACCGTCAGCAGCTGATTGCCGCAGGAGTGCCGAAGAAAAACATTGAGACCTCTCCGTTGTGCACGAACTGCCATCCAGAGTTGCTGTTTTCGTATCGTGGGGAGAAGGGCAAAACGGGACGGATGATGGCGGCGGTGGGGATCCGCGACTAAGGTCGCGATTCGAGCGAAGGTAAAACATCGCTATCTGCGGCGTTCCTACTGCGCCTTTGCTACACCCCTGAACACCCAACGATCACTTACGAAGAAGTTGATGACTGAACAAGCCGCGATACTGATCAGATTGGCG
>JASLEQ010000417.1 GCA_030151135.1 Candidatus Sulfotelmatobacter sp.
ATATTCAATCACCTCGCCAACCTGCTTCTGCGTGTAGTAGAGCCCTTTTGAGCCTTTCTCCTGCAGCAGCGGATAGGTCCTGCTCTCCAGCCGGAATCCCTGGTCGTCTGAGATGTGCCAGTGAAAGACATTGAGCTTCACAGCTTCCATTCCATCCAGGTTGCGCTCGATCACGTCCAAAGGCTGGAAGTGTCGACCGGAATCGATCATCAACCCTCGCCAGGCAAACCGCGGTTCATCATCGATGGTCACAGCGGGTGCGGCGAATCCCCGCGGCGTGATGCGCACCAATTGCAAGAAGGTCTGGAGCCCGTGCAGGACTCCGAGTGGGTTTGCCGCTGTCAATTCGACCGCGGTCGGCGTCACCTTGAGGTGATACGACTCGTCCTCCTCCAACTGCTGCACCGGCTTGCTTGCGCCGGCAGTCTTGACGGTGAAGTTGGCTGGACCGGTCGGGCGCTCTTTGAAAAATGGAATCCCGGTTTCACGCGACAGCGTGTCCATGAAACGTTCGCGGGCGCGAAGCAGGCGAGGTTCGCTGTATCCTTCGAAAGTGATGTTGATGCTGCAATCGATGACGAATTGCCCATCGCCCGTTTCCATGTGCGCCGGCACGGGCATCAAAGCAGGCGCCTGAGCCGAAGCTAGACCGGGATCGAAACCCCAAAATCCGGCAAGAATGAGAAACAATGAGAAACAGTACAGATCACGGCAATTCATCATGGTCAACCTCTTCAAATGCGTGCTGAGCACCGAAGAAGTGTAGCATCGCGAGGCGAACACTCCCTGCGGAGCGGGCTAGACATGCCGCCAGCGATAACCGATATCATTTGCTTGCTGGGACGGGCTCATCAGGTGCTTCGAACGACTGTACCCGAACGTTCTACAATGCGGAAGCGCCCCGCGAAGATCTTTGCAGTCCTTAGTTGCCGGAGAAGGCCATGAGCGTAAGCCGAAGGAAGTTTCTGAAGAACACCACCTTGGCTGGAGCAGGGTTGGTGATTGCCGATGCCATCGCTCCGCTCCAGGCCTCGGCCGACGAGTCCGACGTCACGATCACTCCGTACCTCAGCGGCATGCGCATGGCCGCCACTCCTGCCAGCGCCTATCGGGCTTACCGTTCCAAAGTGGTGGGAAATCCAGACACCACGACCTGGATTCAAATTGACCTGGGGCAGATCATCCCCGTCGATTATGTGCTTTTGTATCCGGCTTCGGAAAGAATGTTCCCCGGCCGTGATCAGTACTATGGTGGCGAGGGGTTCCCGCTGCGCTTCAAGATTGAAACCGCCAACAACCCCGACTTCAGTGACGCGGGAATCGGGACCGATCTGACCCGTTCCGATTTTCCTGATCCCGGCGACCACATCATGAAGTTTTCCGGGCGCGGACACCATGCACGCTACGTCAGAATCACGGCGACCAAGCTGCGCCCGGTGAAAATTCTGCCCGGATCGGGGTCTGCTGACGAGAAACTCGATGAAAGCCCGGATTTCACCCTGACCATCGCCCGCATCGGTGTTTTAACCAGCAACGAGGATGTTGCAGTGGGCTGCACGGTTACGGTAGACCCTGAGCACGGCAACCCCGAGCTGGTAAAACAACTCACCCGTCCTCCAAGGCAGGACGGTGAGGCGATCAAATTCGACCGTCCCAATCAGGTGACAGATCCGGCAACATGGAAGCCCGTCCGCTTCAATGCAGAAGCGCCCAGAACGGGCATTACGCTGAATGGCGGCTTGTTCCAGTCGGCCCTGACGCACAACGCGCAATACCTGATGACCTCTTATACGACCGATGACCTGCTACGCCAGTTCTATGAGAGAACCGGCAAGGTCCTCGGATTCAGGCCGCAGGGATCGCAGGTGTTCTGGGAAGAAGACCTGGCTGGGTCCAACGCCGGCCGGTTCCTGATGGGGGCAGGCAACACGGTGCGATGGCTGGACGACGGCGACTTGCGTAAGCGTCTGAATGCAGTCGTGGATGGCATTGAGGAATGCCGCAAGCCTGACGGCTACATCATGGCCTACCAGGAAGATACGATCTTCTATTCGGAACGGGCTGCCTATACACGCGCATGGCTGACGCATGGCCTGCTGGAAGCGGCGTACGCGGGCAATGCGAAAGCTTTGCCCCTCTTGCGTGGGTACTACGACTGGTTCAACGAACAACCCTTTCTGCCGGAGATGCTGCGCGGCGCTATCCAGGGCGGGCAAGGGATGATTGCCAACACGCGCGTCGCCCTAAGTCCGGTGGGCAAGCCGGCCGACGCGCAGGTGATTCAACGTTATTACCAAGAGAGCGCGTGGCTCGATGGTCTCGCCCGTAGGGAAAAAGAACAGATCTGGCAGTATCCTTACGACCGCCCGCATTGCTACCTGTTGACCAATATCGAAGCGTATCTCGACCTGTATCTGCTCACGGGCGAGAAACGCTACTTTGATGCCGCCCATGGCGCCTGGGAACTCTATCGGGCCCACTGGCAGCAGGCCGGAGGCAGCATTTCAATTATCGAGTTCGAGACCGATCCGCCCGACAGCAACTCCCTCAAGCAGAAACTGGGTGAGTTGTGCGGCAGCAGCTTCTGGGTATTTCTGAGTCAGCGTTTTCAGCTGCTGGATCCCGAGAACGAGCAGTACGCGACAGAGATCGAGAAGTCCATCTACAACGTGGGCCTCGCCAATCAGGATGCGAGCCGCGGCTTCCGCTATCACGCCATCCTGGAAGGACAAAAAGAGAACGCTACCCACGAGAACACCTGCTGCGAAGGTCAAGGTACACGCCTTATTGGCTCATTGCCCGAGCACATCTTTTCCTTCGCTCCTGACGGCATCTATCTGCACCTTTACGAACCATCGACCGTGAAATGGCAACAGGGCGGCAGTGAAATGACGCTTTCTGTGCGCACCCAGTTCCCATTCGACAACTTCGTCGAAGGCACAGTCCACGTACCTGCGGCTACGCAGTCC
>JASLEQ010000419.1 GCA_030151135.1 Candidatus Sulfotelmatobacter sp.
GCATCCCGGTGGACGAGGCAGGAGCTGTCATCCTATTCGAGGTTGAGACGGAGCAACCTCTCGAGATTGAGGTGGGATTCACCGGCGATTTTCAACTGGAGTGGCCGGCAGCGCTCGGCGGGACTTACATCAACTGGGAACCGAACGAGCACGCGTTTGTGCTGGGCGAAGAAAGTCGCAAATACGCTGCCTTCATCGGATCCCCGAGCGCGACTGATGCCCACCTCTCGTACGAAACGAATTACTCATCATCTGACGAAAGCTCATTTCGCCTCGGCGTTACGCAGAGGGGAAAAGAGACGAAGGCCCTGGTCATTGGCGCGTCTGTGAATGGCCTCGATGAAGCGGGGAAAACATATCGGCGATTGCTGGCGTCGTATCCGCGTGAACTGCAAAGCTCTGCCGAGTATTACAAGGACTATCTCGGCAAGACCGTTGGGCTCGACCTGCCTGATCCTGCCTTGCAGCAGGCCTATGACTGGGCGCGAATCAGCACAATCCAAGGACTGGTGAACAACCCGTATCTGGGGACGGGCCTGGTTGCAGGATACCGGATGTCGGGCACCGGGCAGCGACCGGGCTTCGCCTGGTTCTTCGGGCGGGATTCGTTCTGGACGTCTTTCGCGCTGAATGCGGAAGGAGATTATTCGACCGCTCGAACTGCGATTGACTTCATCACGAAATATCAGCGGCAGGACGGCAAAGTACCTCACGAGATATCTCAGAGTGCCAGCATGGTCCCGTGGTTCAAAGATTATCCGTATCCTTACGTATCGGCTGACGCTACGCCGCTGCTCATCATCGCGTTGAACGATTACGTGGTGCAGAGCGGCGATGTGGCCTTTGGACGCGACAAGTGGGACAGCGCCTGGCATGCATATCAGTTTTTGCGATCCACGTACGATGCAAATGGATTCGCGCAGAACGCGGGCGTGGGTCATGGCTGGGTAGAAGGTGGCCCGTTACTGCCCGTCAAAAATGAGTACTATCAGGCGGGATTGGGTGTCGAAGCGCTCGATGCGCTTTCGAATCTCGCAAGACTGGTCGGCAAAGATGATGTGAGCCAACAACTGGCAACGGAGTTTAAAAAAGCAAAGCTTGCTCTTGATCAGGCGTTCTGGTCATCCGACGGAAAGTTCTATAGTTTTGCGCTGAAGCAGGACAATACGCAATCCAATGAACTTAGCGTCGAATCCACGGTTCCGATGTGGTTTGGATTGCCGGATCAAGACAGAGCGCAGCAGACGATCACAAGACTTGCCGCCGAGGAACACCAGACGGACTGGGGCATGCGGATCATTTCGAACCGGTCAAAAGTGTACGACGGCTCGGGATATCACTATGGCTCGGTATGGCCGTTGTTCACGGGCTGGGCCTCGGTTGGAGAGTATCGCTATCATCGCGCACTCCCCGCGTATTTGAATTTGCGTTCGAATGCGTTGCTTTATTCGGACGGATCTCTCGGGCACTTTTCGGAAGTTCTGTCCGGCGATTACTTCGATTGGTTTTCAACGAGTTCCCCGCACCAGATCTGGTCGGCGGCGATGGTGATCAGTCCCATTCTGCGCGGTTTATTCGGCTTACAAATCGATGTTGAAAAGCATCAAGTTGATCTTGCGCCGCATGTTCCGGCTGACTGGACTTCATTCGGAATGCGTAACGTTCACGTCGGGAACGTCGAACTCGAATTTCAGTATCGCAAGACGCCCGATAGGATAACGCTCGAGACGGCGCGTACCGGGGCTGGCGATTGCTGGGTGGAATTCTCTCCAGCATTGAGCTGGCGTGCGCAGGTTGCGAGCGTGGAGATCAACGGGCGGCCGCTTCCGTTCAAAATGCAGGCAACCGCAAATGATCAACATCTCTTGGTGCGCTTTCCTGTTCAGGCGGGAAGAAATAATCTTGTCATCCATGTGAAGAACGATTTCGGGCTGGCGCTGAACAACGAACTACCGCCTCTAGGGAGCGCCAGCCGTGAGTTGCGCGTGCTTGATGAATCCTGGAACGCGTCGAGAACGCAGCTCACCGTGGACGTCTCAGGGCGCGCAGGGAGGGGATATGAACTCGGGGTGTGGGGCGCCGCTCAAATATCCTCCGTCGATGGCGCCAGTCTGACCAAAGCCGGCAGATTGGCGATCCGGATGCCGGGTGAGGAAAATGACGAATACGTTCCCCTGCGGATCGAGATCCACTTCAGCCGCTGAAGCGGCAAGCTCAAAAGCGGTTTAGACTGCAGAGGAGGGCGACTGCAGCGAAACTGCAGGCGCATCGTTGATGATTCATATGCGACCAAACTCCTGGGTACGCGTGATTGCCGCATCCTTCCTCATAGCGCCGTTTGCCCTGGCGCAGACTGGCGGCAAGGCGATAGACGCTCAAGGACACCATTGGTGGCAGCATGCAGTTTTCTACGAGGTCTATCCCCGAAGTTTCGCGGACAGCAACAACGATGGCATCGGCGACCTGAATGGCATCACGTCAAAGTTGGACTACCTGAAAGGTTTGGGTATTGATGCCATCTGGATCACTCCATGCTTTCCTTCGCCACAAGTAGATTTCGGGTATGACGTGTCGGATTATGAGGCCATCGATCCGATGTATGGAACGCTTGCCGATTTCGACAGGCTCGTGGCGGAAGCAAAGAAACGAGAGATACG
Source organism: Candidatus Sulfotelmatobacter sp. (assembly GCA_030151135.1). Next base: position 2,658 of record JASLEQ010000419.1, read on the forward strand.
CGTCATCCTCGACTTCGTCGTGAATCACACGTCCGATCAACATCCGTGGTTCCTGGATTCAAAGTCCTCGCGCACATCGGCGCATCGCGACTGGTACATCTGGCGCGATGGCAAGGGAAAAGGCCAACCTCCCAACAATTGGACGTCCACATTTGGAGGATCAGCGTGGGAGTTCGATCCCAAGACGAATCAGTACTATTACCACTACTTCTACAAGCAACAGCCGGACCTGAACTGGCGGAATCCTGCGGTCCAGAAAGCCATGCTCGATGTAACCCGCTGGTGGTACAAGCGGGGTGTCGCCGGCATGAGGCTCGACGCGGTTGACACACTCTTCGAAGATCCCAACCTGACTGACAATCCGAGTCGACAAGAAAAGAATGCGTTTGGCGATCTGCTGCAGGAGCACAAGTACAACACGAAGTTGCCAGAGGTACACGAGGCCCTGCGGGATTTGCGAAAAGTCGCCGACGAATACAATTCAGTACTCATTGGCGAGACCTGGACTGCGAACATTGGCGAACTGAACGAGTATTACGGCAAAGGCAACAACGAGTTGCAGATGCCCATGGATTTTCTGTTCACGACGGTGAACAAGCTGTCCGCGCCCGAGTTTCGCAAACAGATCGCGGCGATCAATTCCGCCGCAGGTTGGCCCACGTTTGTGATCAGCAATCACGATATCGCACGATCCTTCGACCGGTATGGAGACGGTCAGCACAACGACCAGATTGCAAAGCTGATGGCGGCGCTTTATCTGACTTTGCGGGGCACTCCGATCCTCTACTACGGGGAGGAGATCGGAATGAAGACGACGATGCCAGCGCGCCGGGAAGACGTGAAAGATCCGATCGGTCGCAGCGGATGGCCGAAAGAAAAGGGCCGCGACGGCGAACGCACGCCCATGCAGTGGGACGGAAGCAACAACGCCGGCTTCTCGAAGGGCACGCCGTGGCTGACCGTGCCTGCAACTGCGAAGATATACAACGTAGCGGATGAATCGAACGATCCGAATTCGATTCTGACGTTCTACAAAAACGTGCTCAAGCTGCGACACACCAATCGCGAACTTCGGGAAGGCAATTACGTCCCGCTGAACCAAAATGATCCTAATGTGCTCTCATATTTGCGCGTTTATGGGGATCAGGCTGTGCTGGTCGCGTTGAACATGTCAGGTTCGGCACAGACGGTGGACTTCAAGATCAGCAAGAACGGATTTGCTTCGGCGAAGGGCCTGCTCGCGACAAACAATTCTTCCGCAAGGGGCGATATTGTGAAGTTGGAACCTTACGGCGTCTTCATCGGCCAGCTGGTGAGGTAACCGCGTGCACGAACTTTCCATTGCGATGGGAATTGTCGAGGCGGCAAGCGAAGAGGCGCAAAAGCGCGGCGTGCAGGTGAGCGCGGTTCATCTCCGTCTGGGAGCGCTGGCGGGTGTGGTCAAGGATGCACTGCTGTTCTCGTACGAAGCTGCATGCCAGGACACCCCGGTGGCGGGATCCAAGTTAGTCATTGAGGACGTGCCGGTAGTGATCTTTTGTGAGCGGTGCGATAAGAACCGAGCGCTAACGTCGATGCAATCGTTTAGTTGTCCGGAATGCGGCACGCCGACGATGAACATTATTCAGGGCAAGGAGTTGGAAGTGTATGCGCTCGAAGTCGAAGAAGAGGAGGTTCGGGAATGACTGAGCCCCGCATGATCGAAGTGCGACGGAATGTCCTAAAGCAAAATGACGTGATCGCGCGGACCCTACGTGAACAGTTTCGTTCTGCCGGCGTTTTTGTGGTCAGCTTAGTTTCGAGTCCAGGTTCCGGGAAGACTACATTCCTTGAAAAGTTGCTTACGCAGTTGCAGCCGAAATATCGCGTCGCGGCGCTCGTGGGCGACTTGGCAACCGAGAATGACGCAAACCGCCTGGCGCGGAGCAAGGCCCCGGTCAAGCAGATCACTACTGGGACGTTGTGTCATCTGGAAGCAGCAATGGTTCAGAAAGCGATGCATGGGTGGGACCTGGACAAACTTGATTTTCTATTCATCGAGAACGTAGGAAATCTGGTTTGCCCTTCTTCTTACGATTTAGGTGAGAATCTGCGGCTGGTGCTTATGTCGGTGACCGAAGGCGAAGACAAGCCGTTGAAATATCCCACGATTTTCAATAGTTCCGATGTCGCCGTTGTCACGAAGAACGAGCTCGCGACCGCCGTGGAATTCGATTGGGAGGTAGCCCGGAAGAGCATCGAGTCAGTGCGTCCGGGCATGCAGATCTTCCGCCTATCGGCAAAAAATGGCGACGGCATGCCGGAGTTTATGGATTTCCTGTCTCGGAGCCTCTCCGAAGACCGAGCACTGACCCACCGCTAACCTCGTGGCAGCTGTGCCAGCGCAACCAGCGTTCGGGCAACGTAGGTCACGAGCAGTGCGGCAACGCACGCCAGGATCAGCTGTCGATACTTGGTGTCGATCAGATCCGCTAGCATGCCCGACACAAAAATGAACGCGAACGGAATAGAGGCTAGTAGAAATCCGGCCGCGGCGGTGTCCGGATGTGCGATACCGAGAACCACGAAGAGCACGAACATCAGAAACGGTGCAGTATTTCCGAAGTAGCGCGTGCGGGGCCACACGGCGTAGGTCACAAGGCATACCGGTAACAGGACTGCGAGCGGGGTACACGCCCGAACGATCTGCACCGCAACTTGCTTATAGACTCCCCACACCGTAAAGCCTCGCCAGGTCGCTCCCCAGAAGATTGCGTGTTGAAGGCTTTGGCCGAACGTATGCAGTTGGAAGAAATACATAGCGACCATTAGGATGACGGCTACCACGCCAGCGGCAACCCAGATCACGAATGCCGCTCCGCGACGCACGGGTGCAACATAGAGGAGGAAAGCCAGGGCGATCGGCACTAATACAACCAGAGAGAATTGTGAGCCGACAGCTATGGATAGAGAGATACCGAGTAGAAGGATTCTCCGCCAGTTCCAGAGCACCACTTCCCTGGGAGCGTACAAAGTGTGTGCCACCGCGATTGCGGTGAATATGGTTCCAAATGCGCCCCACGCCGCAATGATTTCAGGTTCAGTGTGCCAAGCGGCGCTTACCTGAAGCACGGACGGCGAAAAGCAATAGAGGGTGAGGGCAATCAGTCCTCCGACGTTTCCGCAGAGACGACGTGCCACATACCACAATGACGCTCCAAGGAAACAACCGCAGGCCAGAAACGGAAGGCGCGATAGCCAACGCCAGTACGAGGCAGTATCGGGGCCAAGATCATGGGGCCATACGAGCAGGGGTGCTGCAGTGACCAAATACTGAAGGGGGGAGTGTTGCGGATCGAACCCGCTTTGGTCTGTTATGAAGGGATCCTGAATGGAAACCCCGGATGGTTCGGAGAAGGGAGCGCCGGCAATTCCCTTTCCGTGCCATTGCTTCCAGCCTTCGCCAATCCGAAGAGCTTCCTCGCTTTCAAAATTCTGCACGGTTCCCAATTCCGCTTGCACCAGCCATGCGGCTTGTCCTAAAAAAGCGAGCAGAAGCATTACCGCGAAGAGCTGCGGACGTCCGAAGCGGTAGCGTGTGAAATATGAGGCCATAGGTCACGCGGAGTGTTTTAACATGGCGGTGGCAATTGACGGAACGCGTTGCGTGACCAATCTGGAAACACACCCCGGAAGCAGCACTTCACCGAACGGGCCTGCGTCGGCTTCAGGCCCAGAATTTTCGGCGGTGAACCAGCCGTCTTATGCGCGCACGCTTTTTTTCGATTCAGATGGTTTGCGTCCAGGGTGGGGATTCGCATTATACGTCATTATGTTTTACGCCCTACAAAGGATCGCCGTCGAACTCGCGTGGGCTCGGGATCTGGGGTCAAGCGGATTGTGGTCAACCCTGCTGGAGGAAATTGGAGACTTTCTGGCCGCGGTTACTCCTTCGATCGTGCTCGGCAGGATTGAGCGCAGACCCTGGTCTACCTACGGGCTGCCCCTGCGAAAGGCTCTCGGCCCACAGCTTTGGATCGGAGCGCTATGGGGATTTAGTGCCATCACTGTGCTAATGCTCTCGCTGGCCGCCGCTCATTGCTTCAGCTTCGGGCACGTTGTGGTACATACCACCCGCATGCTTCGTTTTGCTGCATTCTGGGGACTTATATTTCTACTCGTCGGGTTGTTTGAAGAGTTCCTGCTGCGTGGCTACTCGCAGTTCACACTTACCCGTGGAATGGGATTCTGGCCTGCCGCCATTGCCCTGTCCTGCGCGTTCGGGCTGATCCATCTTCGCAATGGGGGCGAGCAATGGTCGGGTATTCTGGCTGCCGCGTGCATCGGCCTTTTCTTTTGTCTAACATTGCGACGTACGGGAAATCTTTGGTTCGCCGTCGGCTTCCATGCCGCATGGGACTGGGGAGAATCGTTTGTGTACTCCGTCCCCGACAGCGGGATGATTTCTCCGGGGCACCTGTTGAGTTCATCGTTGAAGGGCCCTGCTTGGCTTTCGGGAGGATCGGTGGGGCCGGAAGGCAGCATGCTGTGCTTTGCGATTATCGCAGTTGCGTGGGCTCTGTTTGACAGAACCCATCCGCTCACAGAGCATGCGCAGTCTTAGCTGGTCTCGATCAAAGGTAGGGTTGCGTGCACCAAAGTACCAGGCTCAGCTCTGGTAATCCTAATGTCACCATTCAATTGATTCACCCTCTCCCGCATGCCGCTGATCCCTACGCCGAGCATTACCGGAATTCCATTCCTGGACTCGGGAAACCCCTTGCCAAAGTCACGAATACGCACGGCCACCGTATCGTGTTCCTGAATCATATCGATGCGCGCTTCCTGGCTCTCGGAGTGCCGGTAGACATTCGTAAGGGATTCCTGGATCACGCGAAAGATCGCGGTTTCAACCTCGCGGGGCAGGCGCGGAAAAAGAGCGGGCTTATAGTCAAACAAAATACGCAGTTGACCCCGACTCTGCAGGCCTTCGAAATACCAATGGAGAGCCGGCAGGAGGCCTGATTCATCGAGCAGTGGCGGATGCAGCAGATAGGACATGTTGCGAACTTTGCGCAGGGCGCTTTGCGCCAAATCAGTGGCATGCGCCAGATTATCCCCATCACTTTGTTGGAGAACATCCAGCTCAATTTTGAGAGCGGTCAGTTCCTGACCAAGGTCATCGTGCAGGGTGCGCGCCAGCCGTCGCCTCTCTTCATCTTGTACTCGCATTAACTCGGCCGAGAGTCTCTGAAGTTCCATTGTCCGGAGTTCAACCTGGCGCTGCGACTCCGTTAATTCCGCCACCCTGGTGCGGAGTTCTTTGTTGAGCTGTCGTGTCCGCTCTTCAAGAGCGCGGCGTTCGGTCAGGTCTCGAGTTACTTTAGAAAAGCCGCGCAACTCCCCAGTGTGATCCCGCAGCGCCGTGATCACCACATGGGCCCAGAAGCTAGACCCATCTTTCCGGATGCGCAGGCCTTCGTCGGCAAAGCGGCCTTCCTTCGAGGCTATCTCCAACTCCCGCTGAGGCCACCTGCTCTCTTGAGCCTCCCGCGGATAAAAACGAGAGAAATGCGCCCCGATAATTTCTTCCGCCTTGTAGCCTTTGATTCTCTCGGCCCCCTGATTCCAAGTTGCGACTGTACCACTTGGATCGAGCAGAAAGATTGCGTAATCTTTGACGCTTTCCACCAGGAGACGGAATATCTCGTCGCTTGGGTGAAAAATGTTGTCGCTAGCGAGGGCAGACGAGCTATTCAACTGAATTGTATCGGTGTCGTTTTTTCGCAACAAATTGTCGCAGACCTCGCTAGCCGCTTTTTACTTTGGGGACAAGGAGCTAGCTATTTATTCTAAACCCGGCCAATTCATGGGCTATACCGGAAACCCCTTACAATCAAATCGGCATCACCACATTGGCCGGAAACCCGGCGTCGGGTAAAATGCCTCCCGAATCCCTACTTTCTTTTTATCTTTGGGAAAAACTACGGTTCAATCATCGAAGGAGTTCCAATGAGTGGCGTTCGAATTCTTGTAGGCACGCGCAAGGGAGCATTCATTCTTACCGCTGATGGCAAGCGTCAGGATTGGGAGGTCAGCGGGCCCTATTTTGCCGGTTGGGAGCTTTATCACCTGAAAGGCTCGCCCGTCGATCCAAACCGCATCTACGCATCGCAGACCAGCGGATGGTTCGGACAGATCATCCAGCGCTCTGATGACGGCGGCAAGACCTGGCACCAGCCTGGTACGCCAGCAGGAGAGTCAACCACTGATCCGAGCGGCATGCCGAAGGGCGAGAGCAACAAGTTTGCGTACGACACCGCTGCGGCACCGCTGACTACGCATCAGTTCTACGATGGCACGCAGCATCCGTGGGAGTTTAAGCGCGTCTGGCACTTAGAGCCTTCGCTGACCGATCCCGACACGGTTTACGCCGGCATCGAAGACGCCGCGCTGTTCAAGTCCACGGATGGCGGGAAGAACTGGAAGGAACTCCCCGGCCTGCGCGGACATGGGACTGGGCCGAACTGGCAACCCGGCGCCGGAGGCATGTGCCTGCACACGATTCTCCTCGATCCGAAAGATCCGAACCGGATCTACATTGCGATCTCCGCCGCGGGGGCATTTCGCACGGACGATGGCGGCAAGACCTGGAAGCCCATCAACAAAGGGTTGTATTCAAAATACATTCCGAATCCGACCGCCGAAGTCGGACACTGCGTACATCACGTTGCCATGAATCCGAAGCGTCCGGGGGTTCTTTTCATGCAGAAACATTGGGACGTGATGCGGTCTGACAACGCGGGCGAGGAGTGGACGAAGATCAGCGGCAATCTGCCAACGGACTTTGGATTCGTCATCGACGTGAATTCGAATGAACCCGAAACGATTTACGTGATCCCAATCAAGAGCGATGGCGAGCACTACGTACATGAAGGCAAACTGCGCGTCTTTCGCAGCAAGACGGGCGGCAATGAGTGGGAGCCGCTCATGAAAGGGCTGCCTCAAGAAAATTGCTATGTGAACGTTCTGCGCGACGCCATGGCGGTAGACACCCTCGATAAGTGCGGCATTTACTTCGGCACGACCGGAGGGCAAGTCTACTGCTCGCCCGATTCCGGCGATTCATGGTCGCCCATTGTGCGCGATCTACCGGCTGTGCTGTCAGTAGAAGTGCAGACACTCCGGTAAGAGAAGCTGCGCAACTTTTTTCTGTGGGCGTCAGATTGGTGGAACGATGACGTCAACTGATGTGCCGATGTACCAAACGCTAGCGGCTGTTGGCATTTACCCAGAAAGAGAAGGCATGAGACCAATCTGGATGGCACTCGTGGTTTTGCTGTCATTCGGAAGCTTGGGAGTGGCCCAGGAGAAACCCGCAGCCAAGCCGAAGTCGGACGCGCCTGCCGTTGAAGCGAGAGTGCGCAAGCTCTGGGAGGCGTTCAAGAATAAAGACAAGTCCACGCTCTCGAGTGTCCTGGATGACCACTTTCGACTTTTCGAAGAAGGCCTCAGCGCATTCGGAGACAAGAAGACGGAAGTCAATGCCGTGGACGAATTCGAGCTACTTAGCTACGCGCTCAGCGATTTCACGGTGAAGGCTGTCGGCCCGAATGTGGTCCTCGTTACGTATATTGCGCAGTACGAAGGCAAGTCGGGCGGCGAACACTCGAAGGCAAAAAGGGTATTTGGCGAGGTCTGGACTCGCGCAAACGGTGAATGGAAGGCCCTTTATCTGCAAGAGACTTACATGAAGTGAGGATCCATAGAATGGCAGTAACGATCCGCGTAGAGTTGCCACAGCACCTTCGCACGCTGGCGCATGTGGGGCATGAAGTAGAAATTGCTGTGAATGGTCCGGTGACGCAGCGCTCCGTTCTCGATGCGCTGGAAGAGCGCTTTCCGATGCTGAAGGGGGCGATCCGGGATCATGCAACGAAGCAGCGGCGCGCGTTTCTGCGATTCTTCGCCTGCCAGGAAGATCTAACCCACGAATCTCCGGATGCACCGCTACCCGAAGCGGTGATCTCTGGCAAAGAACCATACTTGATCATCGGCGCAATTGCCGGAGGATAGGCTAGCCGCGGGCAATTTGAATCAGCTTGGGTAGCACGTCGCCGAACCGCGGCGCGGATGGAC
>JASLEQ010000425.1 GCA_030151135.1 Candidatus Sulfotelmatobacter sp.
AATTGCTTCTGCTTTGCCTCGAGTTTCCTCGGGCAAGTTGTTTGCCCATGGCGATTCGGATGAATTGGACAAATGGCGAGCTTGCCGACATGATTAACTCGTCGCGAGAGACAGTTAACCGGACCATGAGACAATTTGAACGCGAGGAACTCATCTCGCGTCGCGGTTCACTTGTGGTTATCCGCAATCACGCCAGGCTTTCACGTCTTGCAGGGTGATGGGTTCCTTGAGCGAGCTTCGCTAATTCCGCCAACTCCAGTACAGGCCCCTAACCACCCTGTCCTTCACGCAGTTCTTCTTGCCCACAAAGAACAGTGGTTGCTTGGCTTCGATCGGGTAATCAGTCAGCGCTGCGCTTGAATTGTGTGTTGATTGCAATGCAGGCTTGTGTAGTTCCCGGACCCGAAGTCGTAGCCGGGGGAGTTCACCAGGTTCACGAATGGTAATTGGGTTCGCCGCATCTGGTTGTGATGCTGTGATGGCCCAACGTGGGGCGGCCGCAGCAGATCACGTATGCTCGTCGTAAGGGCATGCGACTCCGGGATTCCATTGACCAAATAGGCCGGATTGAACAGCCCCTAAGCGGATGTCGGTCCGTTCCGGTGTGCCTGCATCGTCCGCCAGACCTGAAGGGCCTCCGCGGAGGGATCGCAGCTGCTAGTGCCGAGTGACAATCTACTGAGCGCTTGGGCGCGGGACGTTTTGATATCCCTTGTCGTGCAACTCAAAAGGGCCGAACACTCCTCATCAGCTACGCCCTCAAGAAGCGAGATGACGAAGACAAACCGCTCGAACGCGCCCAATCCGAGAATGGCTCCAATCATATCCTTCATCGCCCTTGCCGAACGCCACTCGGTAACAATGGATGGCAGACTAGCCACTGACTCCGGCATCGGCATCACGAGCTGGATGGCGTGCTTGATAATCTCACGTCGAGCCCATGAATGTGCCCGTTCGAGAAAAACATCCATTCCATGCAGACATTCCTGCAATGCGCTATCGAAGCACTCTTCTGCCTTCACTATATCCGCAGTCAGAAGGATAGATAGCAAATAGAGGCTATCCATTTCTTCGTAATAAATCCTCAGGAAGTCGGCGACCGTGGCGTATCTTGCGCTTCTTTCCTGCTTGACGTGCGCTGTCCGTGGCATAACAAGTCTCTTTTCATTTGTTACCGGGAGGAAATTGGCTCGATCCAGATTCAAATCGATGCCTCAGAGACACGACGAAGTTGCTGTTTCGGACGCTTTCGTTATCTACGCTCCTAGGACTCGTACAGCCTCCAATAATGCGTTCGAATGTCTGACCGGGGCAGGAGTAGGCCGTTCCATTGGATATGTGATGTTCGCATCTGGTTTGCTCGGACGGGCCCGAATGGTCGGGTCTTCGATGGGCGGCAAGCCCACCAACGGGTTGGAGCGACTGAAACGAGCGAGGACATCATTGGTTGTGTTTTCGATGCGAGTTCCGGGCATATGCATAGCACGTGTTGCCTTTGCCACAAGTTGGGTGAGAAGAAAGCGATTTGGCACATCCGCTATAGCCGCAAAAACCAATTCAGAACGCATGGGAACCTCGTGATAACGATATTGAGATCAACCTCGATAGTTCGGTTGCACGGGATATGCCAACACAGCACGCAGGCGCCGATCTGGAATCTCCTTGTACTAACTGGACTTATTCCGAGGAAATCTCCTATCGCCTCTATGTTTCGATCTATATCCCTGTCGAAACCTCGACATTGGACGCGGGATATCGACACGGCGTGTTGTTCTTGTCAGGGGGGGAGGACGCCCGAGCACGACAGTTGCACTTCAACTGAAATGACGTCGGCTGATCATGAGAATTCGGGAATTGTCCGGATTCCTGTGACCTGGCCGATGTCCTTGGATGTAATTGCCGTCAGCGGGTGCATCATTTTAGTTCTCCACCTGCATTGCCGACCAGCGGGACATGAAACGGACATCGATGAAGGGGCTCGGGCTTAGCAGGGATGCGGGAGCAAGCCTCGGGAATCAGGGGACAATCTTAAATCCGCAGCTCACTCGGCCATGGTCCAAAGGTGCAAATTATCGTGCCTGCTGCGCGCGCCTATCAGGCGGCGATTTGCGCTACTCCCATGGCACCTGGCATTGTAACGGCGCGGGAAGGTGATTCTCTGTCGGACAAAACATCGATGACAAGGAAAGTAATATCGTCCGTTTGACTTGCGGGGCGTCTATTAGAGCGGGACCAACTGAGCACCGCATCTTGTAAAGCCGCAGCACACTCTTCCGCATCCAGTTCTTGATTCTCCGCCATGAAACCGGGAAGGGCCACCTCTCCGAATGCCTCTCCGTTGGAGTTCTCAGCCTCGGTCAGCCCGTCGGTGTACAAGAGCAGGCGATCTCCCGGCTCGAACTTAAACCACGCATCGGAATAGGACTCGTCATTCCGGACGCCGAGCAGAAGCCCGCCTTCATTAAGCCTAATCAGTTGCTGCCGTGACCGACTCCAGAGCAACGGCGGCGGATGCGCGGCAGCCGAATAGACTCCGTTCATGCGCCGCAGGTCCAAACGAACGTATTCTGCCGTCGCATACTGACCCGGCGCTTCATTGCACAGAATGGAATTCAGTGCATTCATGATTTGCGCCGGATGATTTGGTTCCCGCTGCTGCGTATGCACTGCGACTTTCACCATCGATGCCACGAGTGCCGCCGGCACGCCGTGGCCCATGACATCCGCCAGGAGAATGTCGACACACCCTGGCGAGGTCAGCGGGAAATCGTATAAATCTCCGGCGACTGCAGTCATCGGGGCATATCGCACTGCAAACCTTGCTTGTTCGAGTTGAGGCAGCGAGTGCGGAAGTATGCATGCCTGAATCGCAGCCGCGGCGTGCATTTCCTGGTTGAGGGAGATCAGTCGTCGCTCGTCTGCAAGGACACGTTGAACAACTACGAAACTGAGGCATGCGAGGAGGGCAATGAAGCCGAACGGCTCCAGTCCAGGTCTCCACTGGTCATCTTTCATGTTTCGCAAGCGGTCCACTGAAAATGCAACGAAGAAACAAAGGAGGCCGGCAAAAAGGATGTTCGCATTCGCCACCTTGGGTGAAGTGTACCCAGCGATACGCCCTATGCCCAGTACAAGAGGAACACAGATAACCAGAATCACGCCGGCAGAGGGGATCAGTTCCGGCGCGTGATGAACGATCATGTATCCGTAGACCACTGCGGCGGCGAGTCCATAGGCAACGGTCATCCAGCGCAAGAGAGAATGCCATCCTCGGCCGTAGAACTCCTCAAACAATAGAAGGCCCGGCACAATGGAGCATGCATTAGAAATGCGCGGTATTAACAGGACAATTTCATGTGTGCTCCCGAATCCGAGCTGAAACAGGGGATTTCGCAAAACCAGGTCGGTGCCATACAACATGGCGAATAGCCCAATCCACAACAAATCGCGTTCGTTGGATCGAGATCGTAGAGCGTATGCCCCCAGCGCGACAACTCCGATCAGACAGATCGCGACGCTGACGATGAAGGTTAGAATCTCAGTGCGCATGATAACTCCAAAGCGCGGATAGTTGGGGACCACAACTTGGTGTTCCGTTAGCCCATTTCCCCGTCTTTGAATGGATCGTGTTTGCTTTTGTTCCAAGGAGCAATGCGAATCTCACGGATGGAACCGTTCCTCCCACCCTCCGCCGAGCGCCTTAACGAGCACTACCGTCGCGATCAGTTGCTGGCCGCTGACCTGCGCCTCCGATTGTTCGTTTTGAAGGAGGGTCTGTTCCGCATAGACGACATTCAGATAGCTGACCAGGCCCGCTTGGTATCGGTTCTCGGCAATGCGTTCCTCATCGCCCGCACTGGTGACCGCATTGGTGGAATCCTGCTGCTGGAGAGCGAGAAAGCGCAGCGCCGCAAGCTGATCTTCCACCTGCTGATACGCAGTAAGGACCGTCTTCTCATACTCCGAAACGGATCCGCTGTAACTGGCTCGTGCCTGGTCGAGGTTGGCACGCAAGCGTCCGCCCGTAAAGATTGGTGCGGTGGCGGAAGCCGCAAGGGAGGCGATGGAGTTTTGCCAGTTCACAATCGACGTCGGATAGGTGCTCTCGAACCCTGCAAATGCGGAAATGGAGAGCTGCGGAAAATAAGCGGCCTTGGCAACTCCGATCTGCGCGCTGGCGGCAGCCATCGATCGTTCGGCAGCGATGATGTCCGGCCGGCGTTCCAGCAATTGCGAAGGCACACCCGCAGGAATGGTTGGCGGCGTCTCGAGCGTGGCATCTGCCGCGATGTGAAACCCTTCGGGCGTGCGCCCCAGCAACTCGGCAATCGCGTGTTCCATCTGCGCGCGCTGGATTTGCATTGCATCGTGCTGGCTGCGCACCTGGTCGAGCAGCGTCTGTGCCTGCTTCACATCCAGCTCGCTGACAAGCCCATGCTGGAACTGGTTATCGATAATCTGATAGCCATGCTGCAGCGCGTCTACGGTCGCGTCGAGAATGTGGAGCTCAGCGTCAGTCTCACGCAGGTTGTAGTAATCGACTGCCACCGAGGCACTGACCGACAACTCGACGAAACGCAGGTCCGCAGCCGAAGCCTGCGCCGTGGCCTGGGCCGACTGAACCATGCGACGGATCTTGCCCCATGCATCGATCTCATAATTCAGGGTGAGAGGAAGAAGCAGATCATTGAACGTGGCGGCGGGGCCGGGCTTCGTTACGTTACCTGGGCTGTCCTGAGCCACTCTCGATCGCGAGAACGAAGGGCTCGCGCCTACCGTGGGTAGTTGGTAGGAGTGCACGGATCGCGTCATTGCATTCGCCTGGTCCACATGCGCTAACGCGATGCGGATGTCACGG